>JANOJJ010000392.1:0-6461 GCA_031408155.1 Rubrivivax sp. | reverse complement strand
CACCGGCCTCGGCGCGCCCTACTGGAAGGCCGACGCGCGAGGTGCGATCGTCGGCCTGTCGCGTGGCAGCACGGTGGCGCACATCGCGCGCGCAGCGTTGGAGAGCATCGCCTTCCAGAGCGCGGCCCTGTTGCAGGCGATGGCCGCCGATGCGGCGGCGGCCGGCGGCACGCCGGTGACCGAGCTGCGGGTCGACGGTGGAGCCTGCGTCAACGACTTGCTGATGCAGTTCCAGGCCGACCTGCTGGGCATCCCGGTCGTGCGCCCGCAGATCACCGAGACCACGGCGCTGGGCGCGGCCTACCTCGCCGGCTTGGCCACCGGTGTCTACGCCTCGCTCGACGAGTTGTCGACGCAATGGCAGGTCGAGCGCCGCTTTCACCCCACGCTGGCGCGCGAGCGTGCGGCCGAGCTGATGGCGCTGTGGGAGCGTGCGGTGCGGCAGACGGTCGCGCTTTGACGCGTCGCGCGCGAATCGGCCGTCGGCCGGCGTGACGCACAATGACCTGCGTCAATCGACACCAGGCTCGAGGCTCGTAGATTGAAAACACATCGAAAGCGTCGGCTCAGGTCGGCGTGGCGGATCGGCGACCGGCCGGTCTCGGGCACCATCGGCTCCAGCGCGCTCGACGCTCGCGCCGCGCTGCGCCCGGTCCGGTTGCAGCGCACGACCTCATCCCAGCCCCCTCCCATGACAAGTCATCTCCCGCACCTGCCCGAGGCGGTGTTGAGCGGGCTGCCCGGCAGAGGTTCGAACACGCTGCCGATTCCAGGTTATCTGGTGCAGGACTACTGGTGGGCCTACGTCGACCCGCGCGCGGTGCATGTGTTCGAGCGCGAATGGCTCGTCAACGCCATCCTGTTCGGCAACTACGGCCGGCTGCGCGACGCGGCGCTGGCCGAGCTCGGCTCGACCGTGCACGGCAGGACGCTGCAGGTGGCCTGCGTCTACGGTGACCTGACGGCGCGTCTGCTGCGCCGCCTGGCGAGCGACGCCCGCCTCGACGTGGTCGACATCCTGCCAATCCAGTTGTCCAACCTTTCGCGCAAGCTGCCCGCCGACAGCCGCGTTGCGATGGTGCAGGGCGACTCGTCGTCGCTGGCCTGCGCCGACGCCAGCTTCGACCAGGTGCTGCTGTTCTTCTTGCTGCACGAGCAGCCCGAGAGTGTGCGCCGCGGCACGCTGGCCGAGGTGATGCGCGTCGTCAAGCCGGGTGGCAAGGTGGTCATCGTCGACTACCACCGGCCGGCGGCGCTGCATCCGATGCGGCCGCTGATGCGGCTGGTGTTCGGCAAGCTCGAACCCTATGCAATGGACCTGTGGCAGCAGCGCATCGACGAGTTCCTGCCCGCCGGCGTGACGCCGGCGACGCGGCGACATCGCACCTGGTTCGGCGGCCTGTACCAGATGCTGGTGCTGACGCGCTGAAGGTTCCCGAGGACATGAGCATGGACATCATCAAGGTCGACGTCGCCATCGTCGGCGCTGGAGGCGCCGGGCTGCGCGCGGCGATCGCGGTGGCCGAGGCCGACCCCGAACTCAGCATCGGACTGGTTTCCAAGGTTTACCCGATGCGCAGCCACACCGTGGCGGCCGAGGGCGGCGCCGCCGCCGTGACGCAGCCGCACGACAGCCTGGAGGCGCATTTCCACGACACCGTGGCCGGCGGCGACTGGCTCAGCGAGCAGGACGTGGTCGAGACCTTCGTCGCCAACGCGCACGAAGAGATGGTGCAGATGGAGCACTGGGGCTGCCCCTGGAGCCGCAAGCCCGATGGCCACGTCAACGTGCGCGCCTTCGGCGGCATGAAGATCGAGCGCACCTGGTTCGCCGCCGACAAGACCGGCTTCCACATGCTGCACACGCTGTTCCAGACCTCGATCAAGTACCCGTCGATCAAACGGCTGGACGAGCATTTCTGCACCGACTTGGTGGTCGACGACGGCCGCGTGCAGGGCGTGCTGGCGATCGAGATCGGCAGCGGCGAGTTCAAGCTGATCCAGGCCCGGGCCGTGATCATCGCCACCGGCGGCGCCGGCCGCGTGTTCCGCGAGAACACCAACGGCGGCATCGTCACCGGCGACGGCATGGCGCTGGCGTATCGCCACGGCGTGCCGCTGCGTGACATGGAGTTCGTGCAGTACCACCCGACCTGCATGCCCGGCACGGGGTTGCTGTTCACCGAGGCCTGTCGCGGCGAAGGCGGCTTCATGCTCAACAAGGACGGCTACCGCTACTTGCAGGACTACGGGCTCGGGCCGGCCAGCGCCGAGCCGCGCAACAAGGCGATGGAACTCGGGCCGCGCGACCGCCTGAGCCAGGCCTTCTGGCACGAAAAACAAAAGGGCCGCACGATCGCCGGCCCGCATGGCGAGGTGGTGCATCTCGACCTGCGCCACCTGGGCGAGAAGAAGCTGCGCGAACGGCTGCCGCAGATCTACGAGCTGGCGGTCGACTACCTCGGCGTGGACCCGGCCAAGGCGCCGATCCCGGTGCTGCCGGCGGTGCACTACACGATGGGCGGCATCAGCGCCGACGCCCGCACCGCCGCGCCGCTGCCGGGGCTGTACTCGGTGGGTGAATGCTCCAGTGTCGGCCTGCATGGGGCCAACCGGCTGGGCTCGAACTCGCTGACCGAACTGTTGGTGTTCGGCAAGCGGGCCGGCATCGAGGCGGTGGCTTATCTGAAACAGGTGCCGCCGGGCGATACGGCCAGGATCCTTGCGTTGGCCGCGCAGTCGGTGGCGGCCGCGAGGTCCATCGTCGAGCGTCGCGGCAAGGGTGAGCGTATCGCCGTGCTGCGGCGCGAGATGGCGCGCAGCATGGAAGACGGCTGCGGCATCTACCGCACGGCGCAGACGATGGAGTCGACTTGCGACAAGCTGGCCGAACTCAAGCAGCGCTTCAAACAGGTCCAGCTCGACGACCATTCCAAGGGCTGGAACACCGAGTGGCTGCTGGCCATCGAGCTCGGCTTCCAGCTCGACGTGGCGCAGTCGATGGCGCACTCGGCGCTCGAACGCAAGGAGTCGCGCGGCTCGCACCAGCGGCTCGACGGTTACACCGAGCGCGACGACGTCAACTTCCTGCAGCACAGCCTGGCTACCTATGCCGGTGACGCTGCACCGCGCATCAGCTACGGGCCGGTGAAGATCACCAGCTCGCCACCCGGCAAGCGCGCCTATGGCGCGGCCGGCGAACAGGCCGACGCCGAACGCAAGGCCGGTACGGCAAACAAGGCGACCCATGTCTGAGCAGACCCGGACCGTCGAGATCGAAGTCCTGCGCTACCGCCCCGAGCAGGACGACGTGCCCGTGTGGGAGCGCCACCAGGTGCCCTTCAGCCACGACCTGTCGGTGCTGCAGGCGCTGCTGTGGATCAAGGACGAGGTAGACGGCTCGCTGGCCTTGCGCTGGTCGTGCCGGATGGCTATCTGCGGCAGCTGCGGGATGATGATCAACGGCAAGCCAGGACTGAGCTGCCAGACTTTCGTGCGCGACTTGCTGCCCGGGCCGGTGCGCATCGAAGCGCTGGCGCATTTTCCGATCGAGAAGGACCTGGTGGTCAACGTCGATGGCTTCGTCAGCAAGCTCGAGAGCATCAAGCCCTACCTCATCCCGAAGGAGCCGCGCACGCTGGCGCAGGGCGAATACCTGCAGACCCCGGCGCAGCTCGAGGCCTTCGAACAGTTCAGCTCGTGCATCAACTGCATGCTGTGTTACGCCGCCTGCCCGCAGTTCGGCCTCGACCCCGAGTTCACCGGCCCCGGCGTGCTGGCCCTGCTGCACCGCTACAACGCCGACTCGCGCGATGGCGCTCGCGCGCAGCGGATGGAGATCCTGAATGCCCAGGAAGGCGTCTGGAGCTGCACCGCGGTGGGCTACTGCTCCGAGGTCTGCCCCAAGCACGTGGACCCGGCCAACGCCGTCAACCTGAACAAGGTCAACAGCGCGAAGGACTACTTCCTGCGCTTTGTTGCGCCGCGTGGAGGCCGCTCATGAACCGACCCACTGGTCGTCCGTACGTGCGCCCGATGACGGGTTGGTGGAAGCGCGACCCCTTCTTCATGCGCTACATGGCGCGCGAGATGACGGCCTTTGCGGTGGCCGCGTACGCCGTGATCCTGTGCGTGGGCACGCTGCGCCTGGCGCAGGGCGAGGTGGCCTGGAACGGCTGGCTGGCCGCGCTCGGCAGCCCGGGCTCGCTGCTGCTGCATGGGGTGCTGCTGGTGTCGATGGCGGTGCACGCCAAGAGCTGGTTCGAGATCATGCCCAAGACGATGCCGATGATGCATGTCGGCGGCAAGCGGCTCGAAGCGTCGACGATCACGCGCGCCGGCTGGGCGGCCACCGCGGTTGCCAGTGCGCTGCTGTTCGCACTGGCCTGGTGGGGGCGGTCATGAAGCGCTCGAATGCCCCGATCTTCTGGCTGCTGTTCGGCGGCGGCGGCATGCTGGCCGCGCTGTTCGGCACGATGGCGGTCTTCATCACCGGCATCGCCGCGCCGCTGGGCTGGCTTGGCCAGGCGATGAGCTACCAGCACATGCTGGCGTTCGCACGCAACCCGATCGGCAAGCTGTTCGTCCTGGCGCTGGTGGCCTTGTTTGCCTGGCATGCTGCGCACCGCATCCTGTGCACGCTGCACGACGTGGGCGTGCACAAGGGCCTGGTCTCCAAGCTGTGCTGTTATGGCGCGGCGCTGGTGGTCACGCTGATGACGACCGCCAGCCTGCTGCGCATCGGCTGGTAGCGCCGAGCGGCAAGCGGCCGCCTGCCGCTGCGTTTTCGAGCACCGCCGCGCGGTGCTCTCAGCCTGTCAGGCCGCGCCGAAGTAGGCCGACAGGGCCTCGGCCGTCGGCCCGGGAAGCTCTTCGGCGATGAAGTGCCCGCACGGCAGCGCCTGGCCGGTGACCGTGCCGTTGCACTGCAAGCGCCACAGCTTTATCGGGTCGAACAGGGCATGCACCACGCCGCGCGTGCCCCACAGCACCTGCAGATCGCATTCAATCCGGGCCCCTTGCTGGCGTGAGTCGAGGTCGTGCCGGATGTCGATGCCGGCGCTGGCCCGGTAGTCTTCGCACATGCCGTGGATGGTCTCGGGTCGGGCCATGCAGCGCTCGTATTCGGCCAGCGCCTCGGGCTCGTAGAACCGGGGCCCCGACGCGACGCCGGCGCGCGCGGCCGGTGTCTCGTCTTCCGGGCGCGCATCCGTCGAGCCCCAGGCGCCGAGCTTCCAGTGCAGGTAGTGCAGCGGGTCGCTGCCGATCATGCGTTCGGGGTGAGGCGTGGGCTGGATCAGGAAGAACCAGTGGTAGTAGGCACTGGCAAAGCGCATGTCGGACGACTGGTACATGTCGACCGTGGGCGCGATGTCCAGCAGCAGCAGCCGGCGCACTGCCTGCGGCTGGTCGAGCGCGAGCCTGTGCGCGACGCGGCCGCCGCGGTCGTGTCCGGCCACGAAGTAGCTGTCGTGGCCCAGCGCGCGCATCAACTCGGCCAGATCGGCAGCCATCGCGCGCTTGCTGTAGTTGGCGTGCTCAGGCCCGTCTACGGGCTTGTCGGATTCGCCATAGCCGCGCAGATCGGGCAGCACGAGCTGGAACTGCGGCGCCAGCCGCTGCGCGACGCGATGCCACATCGCGCTGGTTTGAGGAAATCCGTGCAGCAGCAGCAGCGGCGGCGCGCCGTCGCGGCCGCCCAGGCGCACCCGCAGCGTGATCTCGCCCACGCGCATGCGCAGATCCCGAAATCCTGCGAACCAATCGCCATCACCCATCGTCGCCCCTGGTTGCGCGGTGTTTATACTGCACCGCACAGCGCCGATTTGTTCCGACTTGCGGGCGCTCAACAAATGCCGCTAAAGAGGGACGCCGAACCCGGTGCCCACCTCTGCAGTGGTACCGGGTTTTTTCATGGGCAGTGTTGGCCAGGTCCGCGCGCAGTCGATGCATTTCAGCCAGCCGTTGGCGCTCAAGAGCGGCGCCGTGCTGCCCGACTACACGCTGGCCTACGAGACCTACGGCAGGCTCAACGCCGAGCGCAGCAACGCGGTGCTGGTGTGTCACGCACTGAACGCCAGCCATCACGTGGCCGGCATCGACGAGCAGGGCAACGCCGGCTGGTGGGACAACCTGGTCGGCCCGGGCAAGCCGCTCGACACCGAGCGCTTCTTCGTCATCGGCGTCAACAACCCGGGCTCGTGCTTCGGCTCGACCGGGCCGATGCAGCCCAACCCGGCCAGCGGTCGGGCCTGGGGTGCGGACTTCCCCGTGGTGACGGTGGAAGACTGGGTCGACGCGCAGCAGCGCTTGGTGCGCCGCCTGGGCATCGAGCGCCTGGCCGCCGTGCTGGGCGGCAGCCTGGGCGGCATGCAGGCCCTGAGCTGGACCCTGCGCCACCCGGGCCGCCTGCGCTAATGCATCGCGGTGGCCACCGCGCCCAACTTGTCGGCGCAGAACAT
>JANOJJ010000347.1:0-9772 GCA_031408155.1 Rubrivivax sp. | reverse complement strand
TGCGCGAGATCGGCATCCAGCCCGACGCGCTGCTGTGCCGGGCCGACCGCATCGTGCCTGACGACGAACGCGACAAGATCAGCCTGTTTACCAACGTGCCGCTGCACGGCGTGATTTCGATGCCCGACCTCGACACCATCTACAAGGTGCCGCGCATGCTGCACGAGCAGGGCCTGGACGAGCTGATCTGCATGAAGCTGCAGTTGCTGACCAAGCCCGCCGACCTCAGGCGCTGGGACACCCTGGTGCACGAGGTCGAACACCCGCAGGACAGGGTGACGATCGCCATGTGCGGCAAGTACACCGAGCTGTCGGATTCGTACAAGTCGCTCAACGAGGCGCTGCGCCACGCCGGCGTCCGCAACCACGTGAAGGTGACGATCGAATACGTCGACGCCGAGACGCTGACAGCGGCGACTGCCGATCAGCTGTCGCGCTGCGACGCGATCCTGGTGCCGGGCGGCTTTGGCAAGCGCGGCATCGAAGGCAAGATCGTCGCCGCGCAATATGCGCGCGAACACCGGGTGCCCTATCTTGGCATCTGCCTGGGCATGCAGGTCGCGACGATCGAGTTCGCGCGCCACGTGGCCGGGCTCGACGGTGCCAACTCGACCGAGTTCGAGCCCGACTGCAAGCACCCGGTGATCGCGCTGATCGAAGAATGGCAGGACAGTGACGGCTCGATCCACAAGCGCAGCGCCAGCTCCGACCTCGGCGGCACCATGCGGCTGGGTGCACAAAGCTCCGACGTCAAGCCCGGCACGCTGGCGCACCGCATCTACGGCCCGGTGGTGACCGAGCGCCATCGCCACCGCTACGAAGCCAACGTGCACTACCTCGAGCAGTTGCAGAAGGCCGGCCTGGTGGTCAGCGCGCTGACCCAGCGCGAACAGCTGACCGAGATCGTCGAGCTGCCGCTGGCCCAGCATCCCTGGTTCGTCGGCGTGCAGTTCCACCCCGAGTTCAAGAGCACGCCGTGGGACAGCCACCCGCTGTTTGCCAGCTACGTCAAGGCTGCGCTCGAGCACCACGACGCGCGCACCGAGGCGCCGGCTGCCAAGGCCGCGGCATGAAGCTCTGCGGATTCGATGTCGGGCTAGACCGGCCCTTGTTCCTGATCTCGGGCCCCTGCGTGGTCGAGAGCGAACAGCTGCAGATGGACGTCGCCGGGCGCCTGCAGGAAATCACTGCGGCGCTGGGCATCCCCTTCATCTTCAAGAGCAGCTTCGACAAGGCCAACCGCAGCAGCGGCACCAGCTTCCGCGGCCCCGGCATCGAACGCGGCCTGGAGATCCTGGCCAAGGTCAGGCGTGAATTGAAGGTACCGGTCCTGACCGACGTGCACGACGCGTCGCAGATCGCTGCGGTAGCGGCCGTGGTCGACGTGTTGCAGACGCCAGCCTTCCTGTGCCGGCAGACCGACTTCATCCACGCCGTGGCGCAGTCCGGACGGCCGGTAAACATCAAGAAGGGTCAGTTCCTGGCACCGCAGGACATGGTCAACGTGATCGCCAAGGCGCGCGCCGCGGCGCGCGACAAGGGCCAGCCGGAAGACAGCTTCATGGCCTGCGAACGCGGCGCCAGCTTCGGCTACAACAACCTGGTGTCCGACATGCGCAGTCTGGCCATCCTGCGTGACACCGGCGCGCCGGTGGTCTTCGACGCCACCCACAGCGTGCAGTTGCCCGGCGGGCAAGGCACCCGCAGCGGCGGCCAGCGCGAGTTCGTGCCGGTGCTGTCGCGGGCGGCGGTGGCGGTGGGGGTGGCGGGCCTGTTCCTGGAAACCCACCCCAATCCGGCCAACGCGCTGTCGGACGGCCCCAACGCGGTACCGTTGCGCCACATGCACGCGCTGCTCGAACAACTCGTCGAGCTCGACCGCCTGGTCAAGCGCCAGCCGCTGCTCGAGAACGATTTCTCCTGCTGACCCTGTCCGCCTGCATCATTGCGGTCGCATGCCGCCGGTCTTCCGCGGTGCGCGCGCCGACACGCTGCAAGCGCTGGCGCGCCAGCTCGAACTGCCGGTCGACGACGTCGTCGCCACTGGCGCCAGCGAAGACCCACTGGGCGCGGCCGATCGACACCCCGCGATACCACGGCTACACGCTCAAACCCGGCGTGACCTTCACCGACCTGGGACTGAAAGTCGACGCGCATGCGGCGGTGCACGTCGCTGGCCGACTCGCCTAAAATCGGCGCGCCACGACACAGTTGGCGTTACCGACCGGCGCACCCGGTGCGCGTCGAAACGTCCCGTCCTCGTCTCCACGACTTCGTTGAAGGAACTGCATGAGTGCCATCGTCGACATCGTCGGCCGCGAGATCCTCGACAGCCGCGGCAACCCCACCGTCGAATGCGACGTGCTGCTGGAAAGCGGAACCCTGGGCCGCGCCGCCGTGCCGTCGGGCGCATCGACCGGCAGCCGTGAAGCGATCGAACTGCGCGACGGCGACAAGAGCCGCTACGGCGGCAAGGGCGTGCTGCGTGCGGTCGAGCACATCAACACCGAGATCAGCGAATCGGTGCTCGGCCTTGACGCGTCGGAGCAGGCCTTCCTCGACAAGACGCTGATCGACCTCGACGGCACCGAGAACAAGAGCCGCCTGGGCGCCAACGCCACGCTGGCCGTCAGCATGGCGGTGGCGCGCGCGGCGGCCGAAGAGAGCGGCCTGCCGCTGTACCGCTACTTCGGCGGCATGGGCGGCATGCAGATGCCGGTGCCGATGATGAACGTCATCAACGGCGGCGCGCACGCCAACAACAACCTCGACCTGCAGGAGTTCATGATCCTGCCGATCGGCGCGCCCAGCTTCCGTGAAGCGGTGCGTTATGGCGCCGAGGTCTTCCACGCGCTCAAGCAGATCCTGCACGACAAGGGCATGCCGACCTCGGTCGGCGACGAAGGCGGCTTCGCGCCCAATGTGGCGAGCCACGAAGCGGCGATCCAGTTGATCCTGCAAGCCATCGACAAGGCCGGCTACAGCGCCGGCGAACAGATCGCGATCGGCCTCGACTGCGCCGCCAGCGAGTTCTACAAGGACGGCAAGTACCGGCTCGAAGGCGACGGCCTGACGCTGAGCGCGCCCGAGTGGACCGACATCCTGGCCAGCTGGTGCGACAAATACCCGATCATCTCGATCGAGGACGGGATGCACGAAGGCGACTGGGACGGCTGGGCCCACCTGGCCGCGCGCCTGGGCAAGAAGGTGCAGTTGGTGGGCGACGACCTGTTCGTCACCAACACCAAAATCCTGAAGGAAGGCATCGCCAAGGGCGTGGCCAACTCGATCCTCATCAAGATCAACCAGATCGGCACGCTGACCGAGACCTTCGCGGCAATCGAGATGGCCAAGCGCGCCGGCTGGACAGCCGTGATCAGCCACCGCAGCGGCGAGACCGAGGACAGCACCATTGCCGACATCGCGGTGGGCAGCAACGCCGGCCAGATCAAGACCGGTTCGATGAGCCGCAGCGACCGCATCGCCAAGTACAACCAGCTGCTGCGCATCGAGGAAGACCTGGGCGACGTGGCGAGCTACCCGGGCCGCTCGGCCTTCCACAACCTGCGCTGAGCTGCAGCCGATGGGGCTCAAGCTCGTCAACCTGACACTGCTGGCGCTGCTGCTGCTGGTGCAGGGCACGCTGTGGTTCGGCAAGGCTGGCGTGACCTACGTGATGAGCCTGCAGTCGCAGTTGACCGAGCAGTTGGTCACCAACGACGACGCCCGCACGCGCAACGCACGCCTGGGCGCCGAGGTCAGCGATCTGAAGGAGGGCCTGGAGATGGTCGAAGAGAAGGCGCGCAGCGAACTCGGCATGGTGCGGCCCAACGAGATCCTGGTCCAGGTCATGCTGCGCTGAGTGGCTGAGCTTCTGCGCGGCGCGCTCGACCCCGCCCTCGACCCGTTGTTCACCTTGTTGGGCAGCCCGGTGACCGGGCTGGAGTTGGTGGCTTTTGGGCTGTCGCTCTGGATGGTCGCGTGCAACCTGCGCGTCAAGCCGCTGGCGTGGCCGCTGGCGATCGCCAGCTCGCTGCTCTACGGGGTGCTGTTCGTGCAAAGCAAGCTCTACGGCGAAGCCGGGCTGCAAATCGTGTTCATCGTGCTGGCGGCCTGGGGCTGGTGGCAGTGGCTGCGCGGCACGGGTGCTGACGGCGCGGCGCTGCGGGTGCGGCGGCTTAGCGTGCGGCAACGCTTGCAGGTGGTGGCGGCCACTGCCCTGGCCTGGCCGCTGTTCGGTCTGCTGCTCCAGCAGGCCACCGACAGCGACGTGCCCTTTCTCGACGCCCTGCCCACGGTAGCCAGCGTCACCGGGCAGTTGCTGCTGGGGCGCAAGCTGGTCGAAAACTGGGCCGTCTGGCTGTTCGTCAACGTCGCCAGCGTGATCCTGTTTGCGGTCAAGGGACTGTGGCTGACCGTGCTGCTGTACGCGATCTTCGCCGGGCTGTCGGTGCTCGGCTGGCGGGTCTGGCGGCGACTCGAGGCCATGCATGGCTGAAGCCCTGATCGTGGCCGTGGTCGGCGCCGAGAGCACGGGCAAGACGGCGCTGGCGCAGGCCCTGGCCGACCACCTGGCGCGCACGACCGGTCGCCGCTGCAGCTGGGTGCCCGAAGCCTTGCGCGAATGGTGCGACGCGCGCGGCCGCACGCCGCAGCGTGGCGAGCAGTCGGCGATCGCCGACTGGCAGACCCGCCGCATCAACGAGGCCGCCGCGCAGCACGATGTCGTGATCGCCGACACGACGGCGCTGATGACGGCGGTCTACAGCCGGATCGTCTTCGGCGACGCCAGCCTCGACGCCGCCGCCGCTGCGGCGCACCGCCACTGTAGCCTGACGCTGCTGACCGCGATCGACCTGCCATGGACAGCCGACGGCCTGCAGCGCGATGGCCCGCAGGTGCGCGAGCCGGTGGACACGGCCCTGCGTTTGCTGATGCAGCAACACGACATCGGCTTTTCGTTGGTCTGTGGCCAGGGACCGCAGCGGCTGCAGTCGGCCCTGGCCGTGCTGCAGTCGTGGCCGCTCGGCATCGCCGTTGCCGCACGCCCCGACGAGGCAGCGGTCCTCACGCGCTGGCGCCAGCTGTGCGAGCGATGCAGCGATCCGGCTTGCGAGCACCTTACGCTGCTGGCGCGCTGAACCGGGGCCGCCTACTGCACAGCCGGGCTGCCCGGTGGCTGGTTCAGTCCCGGCGTGAACAGCTCGCCCACGTCGACCGCGTCGAAGTGGTACATCACGCCACAGAAGTCGCAACCGACCTCGACCACGCCGCGTTCGGCGATCAGGCCGTCGCTCTCGTCGCGGCCCAGGCTACGCAGCATGCCGCTCACGCGATCGCGCGAGCAGGTGCAGGCGAAGCGGGGATGCTGCGCCACAAAGCGGGTCAAGCGTTCGTCCCAGAACAGGCGGTGCAACAGCGTCTGTGCGTCCAGCGTCAGCAGCTCTTCCCCGGTCAGCGTGCCGGCCAACAGCGCGATCCGGTTGTAGCCATCGCTCAGGCCCATGTCGTCCTCGTTGCGGGTCGCACCCGATCGGCCGGCCAGGTTGCCCGCGCCCTGCACCGGCAGGCGTTGGATCAGCAGGCCGGCGGCCACGCTGTCGTCAGCGGCCAGCAGCAAGCGGGTATCGAGTTGCTCGGATTGCAGCATGTAGTGCTCGAGCACCTCGGACACCTGCTGCAGCGGCGCGTGCCGGTCGCCATGCAGCGGCACCACGCCCTGGTAGGGCTGCTGGCCGGGCAAGCGCTCCTTGGGGTCGAGCGTGATCGCGCAGCGACCGTTGCCGTGCAGGTTGAGCATGGCCTCGAGCCGTGACCCGGACGCCACCTCGCCCACCACCTTGGCCGTGGTGCGGAAGGCCAGGTCGGGCTGCACCTCGGCCACCGCGAGCTTGACCGGCCCGTCACCAAAGACCTGCAGCACCAGCGAGCCGTTGAATTTGATGTTGGCCTGCATCAGCACAGCGGCAGCGGAAAGCTCGCCCAGCAGGGCACGCACTTCGGGCGCAAAGGCGCCCACCACGGCGCGGCGGCGCAGGGCCTCTTGCCAACTGTCGGTCAGGCGCACGAGCATGCCGCGCACCGGCAGCCCGTCGAACAGGAACTTGTGCAGCTCCGACATCAGCCCACGCGCTCGATCTGCGTGCGGTGGCGCTGAGCCAGCTGCGCATAGTTGGCGGCGATGTCGACCAGGCCGGCGATCTCTTCCGGCCTGAGCGGGCGCACGACTTTGGCCGGCGAGCCCATGATCATCGAGCCGTCCGGGAACGCCTTGCCTTCGGTGATCAATGAGCCGGCGCCGACCAGGCATTGGCGGCCGATGCGCGCGCGGTTGAGCAGCACCGACTGGATACCGATCAAGCTGCCGTCGCCGACATGGCAGCCGTGCAACATGCACTGGTGGCCGACGGAGACGTCCTCGCCCAGCACCAGTTCGATGCCGTCGTCGGCGTGCAGCACGCAGCCGTCCTGGATGTTGCAGTTGCGACCGATGCGCATCCACTCGTTGTCTCCGCGCAATACCGCGCCGTACCAGACGCTAACGCCGTCGGCCAATTCGACGCGGCCGATGACGCTGGCACTGTCGGCCACCCAGGCCGTTGGCGCGACGCGCGGGGTGTGCTCACCAAATCGATAGATCGCCACGTTCGGCTCCAGGCTAAGGCTTCCATGGACGCTCGCCAGCGTCGACAAGCAGAGTCGATAATTGTAGGAATGGAACTGCGCCAGCGAGCCCGCGAGGCCTTGAGCATCGCCGAGCCCGGCGCCAAGGTGGCTGCGGCGCGCGCCTTGTTCGAGGCCTGCCAGGGCGGCGCGGCACTGGATGCGGACCAGCCACTGGCCGAGATCCCCGGCCTGCCGGGCCGACCGTCGCGGCCGTTGCTGGTCGACCCGGCCGCATTGCCGCGGCGCTCGCCCTTCACGAGCGTCGGCCGCGCCGCCTTGCTGCATGCGGTGGCGCACATCGAGTTCAATGCGATCAACCTCGCGCTCGATGCCGCCTGGCGCTTTGCCGGCCTGCCGCTCGACTACTACCGCGACTGGCTGCGCGTGGCCGCCGAAGAGGCGTTGCATTTCAGCTTGCTGCGTGAACACTTGCAAAGCCTGGGCCACGACTACGGCGACTTCGCTGCGCACGACGGCCTGTGGGCGATGGCCGAGCGCACCCGGCACGACCTCGTGGCCCGCATGGCGCTGGTGCCGCGCACGCTGGAGGCGCGCGGCCTGGACGCCACGCCGCCGATGCAGGCCCGCCTGCGCCAGGCCGGCGACCTGCGCGCAGTGCAGATCCTCGATCGGATCCTGCGCGACGAGATCGGACATGTGGCGATCGGCAACCGCTGGTACCGCTGGTCGTGCGATCGCGCCGGATTCGATCCGCTGGCGCTGTACCCGCTGCTTGCCAGGCGCCATGGAGCACCGCGCCTGCGCGCGCCGTTCAACCTCGAAGCACGGCGCGCCGCCGGTTTCGAGGCGGCCGAACTGAGCGCGCTCGAACGCGAGGCTGCGGGCAGCGAGCCCTCGCCCGCGAGACCGGCCCGGGTTCAGAACTCGATGCCGGCCATTAGTCCGAACCTTAGTCCGAACATTAGTCCGATCGTCCGCGGGCGCGGCCAATAGACCGTGGCCGTCCCGGCCTGCGAACCGACGCCGCGCAACTGCAGCGTTTCGCCCGACCTGCGCGTCAGCGCCGCGGATCGTCAGCCAGACCGCGCTCGACGGCATTCGACATCCACGTCAGCAGCGTGGTCAGCAGCAGGTAGACCAGCGCCGTGGTCAGCAGCGTCTGGGTCGGCTTGAACGACGCCGCCTGCACCCGGTTGCCCACGTTGGTGAGCTCGACCACCCCCACCGCGTAGGCCAGCGACGAGTCCTTCAGCAGCGCGACCAGGTTGTTGACCAACGGCGGCAGCGACACCTTAAGGGCCTGCGGCCCCACCACGTGGCGCAAGGCCAGCCAGGGCGTGAGTCCGAGTGCGCGGGCTGCTTCGACCTGGCCCCGCGGCACCGCCTGCAGCCCGGCGCGGATGGCCTCGGCGTTGTAGGCGCCGACGTTGAAGGACAACGCGACGCAGGCAGCGCTGAAGTCGTCGAGCTTGACGAAGGGCAGCAGTTCGGGCAGCGCGAAATAGACGAACAGCACCTGCACCAGCAGCGGCGTGCCGCGCATCACCCAGATGTAGAAACCGGCCGCGCTGCGCAGCACGGCCCGCTGCGAGCGCCTGGCCAGCGCCGCCATCAAACCCAGCACCACGCCCACGGCGCCGGCCACCAGCGTGAGCTGCATCGTCATGCGCGCCCCTGCGGCAAAGGCCTCGGCGTTGGGGCCGATCGGGTCCGGCGCCCACGACAGCGGAATCGCCACCGCCCACATCGAGACCACCAGTGCCAGCGCGGCACAGAGCAACGACGCAGCACTGCGCTGCTTCGCGCTCCAACCTGCGGGCCAGACGCTCAGAGGGCTCATTTGCAGCGGATGTCTTCCATCAACCACCGGGTCGAGATGCGCGCGTAGCTGCCGTCGCTCATGACCGCGGCCAGTGCCTTGTTGAACTGCGCGGCCAGACCGGTGTTGCCCAGCGCGACTGCGGCCGCGATGCGTTCGACGAAGATGAAGTCGCCCATCCTCAGCCCGGCCTTGGGATCGGACGCGAGCGCGGTCCTGGCCAGGAACTTGTCGGTCACCCAGGCGTCGACGCGGCCGGTCTGGAGCGCGGTGCGGGCGTTGCTGTCCTGCGGAAAGTTCTTCACCTCCTTGATGCCGGGCAGCTTCTTCACGCTGTCGAAGTAGGTGGTGCCGGTCTGCACGGCAACCACCTTGCCGGCCAGGTCCTTGGCGCTACGGATGGCGTCGCTCCTCGACACCACCACCCCGCCCGAGCAGTAGTGCGGGTCGGTGAAGGTGACCGCCTTGGCGCGCTCTTCGGTGATGCCGTGCGAGGCGATCACCAGATCCCAGCGGTCTTGCTGCAGGCCGGCCAGCAGTGCGTCGAAGCCGATCGCCTTCCACTCGATCCTGACGCCCATCTTCGCGGCCACTGCTTCGGCCAGGTCGACCTCGAAGCCGGCGACCTTGCTGCCCTGGAAGAAGTTGAAGGGCGCGAACTGGCCTTCGGTGGCCACCAGCAAGCGGCCGGACTCGAGCACCTGGCCGGCACTCCGGGCATCGATTCCCGTGCTCATCACGAGACCGAGCAGCAGGCCCAGCAGCTGGGTCAGTCGTCGTCCGGATGGATGCATGGGGTTCGTCCTCCAGGTCGCAATCAGGCGGCCGCGCCGACCGATGTTACGGGCTGCCGGGCCCACGGCAGGTCGGGCCTGGAGCGCTGCACGCGCCCCTTCAGCGTCGATCCGCCAGCGCATGGGCAAGCGTGCCCAAGTCCACGTACTCGAGTTCGCTGCCCACGGGCACCCCACGCGCCAGCCGCGTGACCTTCAGGCCGCGCGCGCGCAAGGCCTCGCCCAGTGCGTGCGCGGTGACCTCGCCTTCGGCGCTGAAACCGGTGGCCAGGATCACCTCGTCCACCAGGCCATCGACCGCACGCTCGAGCAGCGGCGCGGCGCCGATCTCCTTCACGCCCACGCCGTCCAGCGGCGACAGCCGGCCCATCAACACGAAGTACAGCCCCTTGTAGCCGCCGCTGCGCTCGAGCGCGGCCTGGTCGGCCGGGGTCTCGACCACGCAAAGCTGGCGACCGTCGCGCTGCGGGTCCAGACAGGTGGTGCAGACCTCGGATTCAGTGAAGGTATGGCAGCGCGCGCAATGGTGCAT
>JANOJJ010000344.1:0-4768 GCA_031408155.1 Rubrivivax sp. | reverse complement strand
TGCCAGGCCATCGGCACCGGGATCGGTACGTTGATGCCCACCATGCCCACCTGCACGCGGCGGCTGAATTCGCGCGCCACGCCACCGTCGCTGGTGAAGCAGGCTACGCCGTTGCCTAACTCGTGGTCGTTGATCAGCTGCACGGCGTGGGCCAGGTCGGCCACGCGCACGCAGGCCAGCACCGGGCCGAAGATCTCTTCCTTGTAGATGCGCATCGAAGGCCCGACGTGATCGAACAGCGTGCCGCCGGTGAAGAAGCCCCCTTCCAGGCCGGCCACCGTCAGGCCACGGCCGTCGACCACGAGACAGGCGCCCTCTTCGACGCCGAGGCCGATATAGCCCTCGATGCGGTCACGCGCCTGCTGGGTGACGATGGGGCCCATCTCGGCATCCAGCGCCATCGGGTTCTTCACCTTCAAGGCACGGGCGCGTTCGGCCAACAGCGGCACGATCCGGTCGGCCACGTCGCCCACCAGCACCGCCACGCTGATGGCCATGCAGCGCTCACCGGCCGAGCCGTAGGCGCTGCCGATCAGCGCATCCACCGCCTGCGCGATGTCGGCGTCGGGCATCACCACCATGTGGTTCTTGGCGCCGCCCAGCGCCTGCACGCGCTTGCCGTGGCGAGCGCCGGTCTCGTAGATGTACTGCGCAATGGGCGTGCTGCCGACGAAGCTGAGCGCCTTCACGTCGGGGTGGCCCAGCAGCGCGTCCACCGCCACCTTGTCGCCCTGAACGACGCTGAACACTGCGTCGGGCAACCCGGCCTGCTTGAGGAGGTCGGCCATCAACAGGCTGGCGCTGGGGTCGCGTTCGCTGGGCTTGAGGATGAAGGCGTTGCCGCAGGCCAGCGCCAGCGGGAACATCCAGCACGGCACCATGCACGGGAAGTTGAACGGCGTGATGCCGGCCACCACGCCCAAGGGCTGGCGCAGCGTCCAGTTGTCGATGCCGGTCGAAGCCTGGTCGCTGAAGTCGCCCTTGAGCAGTTGCGGAACGCCACACGCGAACTCGACCACGTCGATGCCGCGAGTGACTTCGCCTTGCGCATCGGTGAAGACCTTGCCGTGTTCGGCCGTGATCATCGCGGCCACGGTGTCGCGGTGCTGGTTGAGCAGGGCCAGGAAGTTGTTCATCACGCGCGCGCGACGGATCGGCGGCGTGTCGCCCCAGGCCGGCTGCGCGGCCTTGGCGGCGGCCACGGCGGCAGCCACATCGTCCACGCTGGCCAGCAGCACCTGGCGCGCCACCGCGCCGGTGGACGGGTTGTAGACGGCTTGTGATCGTGTGCCGCTGCCGCGCGTGGGCCGGCCGCCGATCCAGTGGCCGATGTCGGTGGTGGCGGTGAAGGCTTCCTGAGCGCCCATGGCGGTCTCCTGAGATGGTCTCTAACGGGGCCTGCAGTCTATGCAGAAATGCCAGCCCGATGCGACCCGCGACGACAATGCCGGCATGACACAAGCCCAGCCCGCGGCCGGCAGCGCGCTGACCGACGACGATATCGACACCTTGCAGCAGCTGCTCGACGCCGTGCCGTCGCCGCTGGAGCCACTGGACGTGAGCGCGCTCGATGGTTACCTGTGCGGCGTGCTGCTACAGCCGGCAGCAGTACCGCGTGAGCGCTGGCTACCCGGCGTGACCGACATCGAGGACCGCGCGTTGCCAGCCGGCTTCGACGCCACCCGGCTGCACGCCTTGGTGCTGGCGCGGATGGCCGAAGTCGAGCGGGCGATCGGCCGCCGCGACTGGTTCGATCCCTGGATCTTCCAGCTCGACGGCGAAGCCTCGACGTCGGACGCGGTGCTGCCCTGGGTCGCCGGCTTCGCTGCCGCGCAGGACCGCTGCCCGGCCCTGATGGCCAGCAACGACCCGGCGCTGGTGGAGCCGCTGGCGCTGCTGTACCTGCACTTCGACCGCGACGACCTCGAAGACGCCGATGCGCTGCTCGAAGTGATCGACACCCTGGAGCCACCCGACGACCTGGCCGAGGCGGTACAGGACATCGTGCGCAGCCTGATGCTGATCGCCGACGTGACCCGGCCTCGGCAGCAGGCTCCGGCGGTGCGCAAGGCCGGACTGCGCGGCACGCAGGGCCGCCGCCGCCGGCCACGCTGAAGGCGGCTCAGGCCCGGTCGCCGAACACGGCGCGCGCGTGCACGCCCAGGCCCTGCGCGACGCTGGCGAAGCGATCGCCACGCACGGACCGCGCAGCGGGGAAAGCAGCACCGATGCGCTGCACCAGCGAGCGCAGACCGGTGGAACCGCCGGTGAAGTACAGCGTGTCGACTGATTCGGGCGGCAGCCCGGCCATGCGCGCAGTCGCGCGCGCGGCCTGCACGATGCGTTCGAGGTCGGCGTCGATCGCGGCGGCGGCTTCGGGCTCGCCCAGCACCGCGGCCAGTCCTTGCTCCACCTCGTCGAGCGCAATCGCCGCCTGACCAACCGTGGCCAGGTCGATCTTGGCCTGCTCGGCGGCCGCCGCCAGCGCGTGGCCCAGCTGACGCTGCAGCACCTGCATCAAGCGGCGGTGTTGGGCAGGGTCAGCGTACCAGTTGAACATCTGCCGCAACTCGGCCACTCGCGCAGGGGCGTAGACGGTGTTGATCAGGTGCCAGGTCGCGAGGTCGAAGTAAACGCCGCTGGGCACCTCGCGCGCGGCCTCGCCGGGCCGTGCCGGACGCAAGGTGCGGTAGCCCAGCAAGGGCAGGATGGTGTTCAACTCGACATGGCGGTCGAAGTCGGTGCCCGCGATGTGCACCCCGTGGCTGGCCAGGATGTCGTCGCGCCGGTCGAGCCGGCCGCGCCGGGACGGACCCACGCGCACGATCGAGAAATCTGACGTGCCGCCGCCGATGTCGGCCACCAGCACGCATTCCTCGGCGCTGATCAGGCGCTCGTGGTCCAGCGCAGCAGCGATCGGCTCGTACTGGAACAGCACCTCGACAAAGCCGATGCTGCGTGCCGCCGCCTCCAGCGCCGCCTGGGCGCGCCTGTCTTGCACCGGGTCGTCGTCGACGAAGAACACCGGACGGCCCAGCACCAGGCGCGTCAGCGGCGCGCTGGCGGCGGCCTCGGCGATGCGCTTGAGGTGCAGCAGGAACGCGGCGATGACGTCGGTGAGCTTGACCGCGCGGCCGCCACCCACATCGGTGCTGTGCTCGATCAGCGACGAGCCGAGCACGCTCTTCATCGAGCGCATCAGCCGGCCGTCGAAGCCGTCGACATAGGCCGCGATGGCCGCGCGGCCGAAATGACGCTCGGGTTCATCGGCCCGGTAGAACACGGCCGTGGGCATGGTGCGGTACCCAGGCTCGAGCTCGACCAGCTCTACGCCCTGCGCCCCGGTGGGCAGCGCGACGGCAGAGTTGGAGGTGCCGAAGTCGATCGCGGCAAAGCCGGGTGCAGGCATGAGGCACCGGCCCTGCGGCCGGCGAGCAGTGGTGCGTGGGCGGGGCGCGGATTCTAGGGCGGCTGGCGCCCGCGCTGCCGGCACGACGTGAACTGGGCCACGCAGTGCCCTCAGTTCGACGCTTCAGCCGGTGCCGGCGGCTGCACACTCGGAAGCACGAGGGCTCACGATGAACGAATCCACCCCAATCTTCCGGCTGTTCGGCATCTGGCGTCGCCGGGCTGGCGATTCGATGCTGTCGGAACCTGCCGACGTCGGCACCGCCTTCGGGCTGGAACTGAGCATGCTGCCCGACGACGAGCCGGCAGCCACCGCCTCCACCGGCGCGCCTGGCGGCACCGAATGGTGGCGGCGCCTGACGCGCTGGTCCGGGAGCTGAACCCGGCACGCCGGCAGTGCCTCGCGACTGTTTAGTTCAACTCGCGACCGCCTCGACTAGAATGAGGCATGGCCAGAGGCAATTTCAGACAACAGGTGCTGCGCGCGCGTGAGGATGCGATCGTCTCGTCGGTCAACCGACTGTTGGCCGAAAAGGGCTTCGACGCGATGACGGTCGATGAGGTGGCAGCCGACGTGGGTATCGCCAAGGCCAGCCTTTACAAGCACTTTGCGTCGAAAGAGGCGCTGGCCGCTGCCGCGATGGTGCACGTGCTCGAGCGTGGCGCCCAGCTGCTGGCCGAGCAGGCCGCGCGCGCCGAGACGAAACCGGTGGATCGCCTGCGCGCGGTGGCACGTTGGGCACTCGAGCAGCAACTGCGTGGTGAGATGCCTACCCTGCCGACGCAGAGTTCGACGCTGCGCGCCGAGTTGCTGGGCAGCCAGGCCTATGTCGAATTGCTCATGCGCTCGAGCGACCAACTGGGCGAATGGATCGTTGCCGCGCAGGCCGCCGGCGACGTCGATCCCGGACTTCCGCCCGAGGTGGTGCTGTTCACGATCTTCGCGCGTGCCTGCGACCCGGTGCCCGGCTTCCTAAAGGCCGGCGGCAAATTCAGCGACGAACAGATCGTCGAGCTGATGCTGCGCATCTGCTTTGACGGTCTGCGCCGACGGTAGGAACGCTCACTGCCGTCGACAGCGACCAGGATCTTCATCGTGCTTCCTCAGCCGCGAAACCACTCGGTCATCGATGCGAGTGTTCCATCGGTGGACGCAGACTTCTTGTCCCCCGGCAAGGGAGCCTGGATCGCCGGCACCCGTTCAAGCCGCGCGCTGCGCTTCAGACCTCGATCACACGCAGGCCGTCGAAGCCTTCGTGCTCGCCCTTGGCTATCAGCCCGCGCGCCTGGCACAGCACCCGTGCCGGCATGCGGCCCGGCCGCGACACGAGGTAGTCATGCCGGCAATGCAGGTGCCCGT
>JANOJJ010000335.1:0-5872 GCA_031408155.1 Rubrivivax sp. | reverse complement strand
GCACCTCGACGACGACCTGAGCGCGCCCAAGACCGGCCGCAACGGCCGCCATCCGTTGCCCACGCGCGAGGCCTTCGCCGAACGGCTGGCCGCGCTGGGCGTCAGCGCTGACAGCCAGGTCGTGGTCTACGACGCTGCCGGCGGCATGGTCGCTGCCCGCGCGTGGTGGATGCTGCGCTGGGCGGGGCATGGCGCGGTAGCGCTGCTCGATGGGGGTCTGCCGGCCTGGCAAGCGGCCGGCTTTGCGGTCGAGACCAGCGTCCCGGCCGCGCGCGGCCGGGGCAGCTTCGCGCTGCGTGCAGCGCTGGTGGCCAGCGTCGATCGCGAGACGTTGCTGGCGAGCCTGCACAGCGCGCTGCGGCTGGTCATCGATGCACGTGCGCCCGACCGCTTCCGCGGCGAGAACGAAACCCTCGACGCGGTGGGCGGCCACATCCCCGGGTCACGCAATCGCCTGTTCCGCGACAACCTCGCTGCTGACGGGCGCTTCAAGCCGGCGCTGCAACTGCGTGCCGAATTCGATGCGCTGACCGGCGGCCGCGCGACCGATCAACTGGTCCACTCCTGCGGCTCCGGCGTCGCTGCCTGCCACAACCTGCTGGCGATGGAGGTCGCGGGACTGCCCGGTGCGGCGCTGTACCCGGGCTCGTGGAGCGAGTGGAGCGCGTGGCCGGGTGCGCCGATCGCCATCGGCCAGGCCTAGCGCGGGAACGTGCGACGCGGTTGCGCCAGGCGTCGGCGTGGTCGCGCAGGCCGCACCTAGTCCAGACTGGCCGACCAGGGGTCGTAGGCGTAGAGCCACTCGTTGCGCGAGCGCGCGAGGTCGCGTTCGACGAACGCCCGGCGCATGGCCGCGGCGTCAACGATGTGATAGAGCTCGCCCATCTCGGTCGACTCGTGCACCACGCGTGCGGCGCGCGGCGCACGGTGGGCCTCATAACGTCGCAACTGATCGGTCAGCGGCAGCGGCAGCTCGAGCGCGCGCGCCAGCAGCGCGGCGTCTTCGATCGCCAGCGCTGCGCCTTGCGCCATATAGGGCAGGGTGGCGTGCACCGCGTCGCCCAGCAGCGTGATGCGCTCGCTGCTCCAGCGCAGGCTGGGCTGGCGATTGTTCAGCGCCCAGCGGAAGCACTGGTCGCGCTCGACCTGGTCGATCACCGCGCGCACCATCGGATGCCAGCCGGCGTAGTCGGCGTCGAGTTCCTGCCACGGCCGGCGTGCGGTCCACGACTCTTCCTCCCACGGCCGTTCGACACAACCGACGAAGTTGACCAGCCTGCCGGCGCGCAGGTAGTAGGTCACGGCGTGGTTGCGCGGGCCGCACCAGATGGTGGACACGAGCTCGGTGCGCAGCGCGCTCGGGATGCGTTCGGTGGGCACCAGGCAGCGCCAGGCCACCTGGCCGGTGAACTGTGGCTCGTCGTCGCCCAGGACATGGCGGCGCACCATCGACTTGATGCCGTCGGCACCGATCACGAGCTCGGCCTCGGCCACATGGCCGTCGTCGAAGAAGACCTGCACGCCATCGCCGCGCTCGGCCAGCGCGGTGGCGCGCGCCCGCACCGCCACCGCCTGCGCGTCGTGCGCCTGCACGGCGCGCTGCAGTGCGCCGTGCAGGTCGGCACGGTGCAGCTGGAAGTAGGGTGCACCGTGGCGCTGCTCGTGCGCGTCACCCAGCGGCAGGCGGTGCAGCATCTCGCCGCTGTCGAAGCGACGGAACTCGAACGCCTGCGGCCGCACGGCCATCGGCTCCAGGGTGCTGCGCAGGCCGATGGCGTCGAGCACCTTCATCGCGTTGGCGCTCAGCTGGATGCCGGCGCCCACCTCGCCGAGGATGGCGGCCTGCTCGAACACGCGCACGCGGTGGCCGCGCTGCTGCAGCACGGCGGCGGCAGCCAGTCCGCCGAGGCCGGCGCCGATGACGGCGATGTCCATGCGCTGCGGCCTCCTAGTCCGGCTTGATGCCCTGGGCCTCGATCACCTGCGCCCAGCGCGCGGCGTCCTTGTCGATCAGCGCGCGGAACTCGGCCGCGCTGCTGTGCGTCGGGCTCATGCCCTGGGTTTCGAAGGCGGCCTTCACGTCAGGCAGTGCCAGGATCGACTTCAGCTCGGCGTTTAGGCGTTCGACGAAGGCCTTCGGCGTGCCCGCCGGCGCCAGTACGCCGTACCACATGTCGACATCCATCTCACCCAGGCCCAGCGTGCGCAGCGGCGGCACCTCAGGCAACAGCGCATGCGGCTTGTCGCTGCTGATGCCCAGGGCACGCAGGTTGCCGGCCTTCACGTGCTGCAGTGCCACATGGATCGGCAGGAACATCACGTCGACCTGGCCGCCCAGCAGGTCGGTCAGCGCCGGCCCGGTGCCGCGGTACGGGATATGGGTGATGAAGAGCCGGGACTGGTTCTTCAGCAGTTCCATCGCCAGGTGGTGCGGCGTGCCGTTGCCGGGTGAGGCGTAGTTCAGCGCGCCAGGCCGCGCCCGCGCCCTCGACAGCAGGTCCTGCGCCGTCTGCATGGCCGAGGCTTTGCTGGCCACCAGCAGCAGCTGGCCCCAGCTGGTCAGCGTCACCGGGTCCAGGCCGTTGACCGGATCGAAGCCCAGCTTCGGGTACAGCGCACGATTCATCACCAGTGTGTTGACGGTCACCAGCAGCGTACTGCCGTCGGGCACGGCGCGAACCACCGCTTCGGTGCCCAGGTTGCCCGAGGCGCCGGCGCGGTTGTCCACCAGCACCACTCGGCCCAGGCGGTCGGCCAGCTTGGGGCCGATCTGGCGCGCGATCAGGTCGATGCCAGTGCCGGGCGTGAAGGGCACGATCAGGCGGATCGGCGCGCCGGCCGGGGGCGACTGTGCGTGCGCCGCGGGCCATGCGGCAAGCAGGGCCGTGGACAGCAGCAGGCGGCGGCGTAGCCGGTGGCGGAGCGGGAGCGGGAGCTTGTGCATGGGCCCGATGCTAGCCAGGCGCGGGCAGCGCGCCATGGGGGTTGGCCTGCAGCTCGGGCGCGCAGGCGGAGCACGACCGGTGCTGTGTCGGTGTCTGCTTGGTCGGCGTGAGCACGCTGGACGTCATCGACTTCGTGCTCCAGCAGCCCGCTGCTGCGGCGCCCGGTTGATCGTCGATCGTGTGCGCCCCCGCCGCTCAAGCGGCCGGGGCTTCGTTTGTTCGGGGCCGCGCGCGCCGGCAGTGCTACCGTGGCGGCCTGTTGCCACGTTCGAACACTGGAGACGACGATGAACTACCGCTGCGCCCATCGCTGGGCCTTTTCGGCCTGGGGCCAGGCCCTCGAGGCCCGCGACGACGAGTTGAGCGCACCGACCGGCCATGAGGTCACGGTTCGCGTCAGCCATTGCGGCATGTGCCACTCTGACCTGCACATCCAGGCCGGCGGCTTCGACATGGGCGGCGGCAAGCTCTCGTCGCTGGAGCGCGCCGGTGTTCGCCTGCCGGTGACGATGGGCCACGAGATCGGCGGCCAGCTGGTCGAGCTCGGCCCCGACGTGCAAGGCCTGGCGCTGGGCGAGCGGGTGGTGGTCTACCCGTGGATCGGTTGCGGCG
Organism: Rubrivivax sp.; assembly: GCA_031408155.1. Taxonomy (GTDB): domain Bacteria; phylum Pseudomonadota; class Gammaproteobacteria; order Burkholderiales; family Burkholderiaceae_C; genus Rubrivivax. The sequence goes on along the minus strand of JANOJJ010000335.1, from coordinate 2,315 downwards.
AGTGCGCCACCTGCGAGCGCGGTGACGACCACCTGTGCGTGCGCGGCGCGCGCAACCTCGGCTTGCAACTGCCGGGCGGTTATGCCGACACCGTGCGCGTACCGCACGCGCGCTACGTGGTGCCGATCGGCGCGCTCGACCCGGAGCGTGCCGCGACCTACGCTTGCGCCGGCATCACCGCGTTCAGTGCGGTGCGCAAGCTCGACCCGATGACGGCCGCCGACCATGTCGCCATCTTCGGCTGCGGCGGCGTTGGCATGACCGCGCTGACGCTGCTGTCGACGATCAGCCCGGCGCGCATCGTCGCCATCGACCCCGACCCCGCCAAGCGCCAGGCCGCGCTCGCCGCCGGCGCCGGCCTGGCCTTCGACCCGGGTGCGCCCGACGCGCTGAAGGCGATCACCAAGGCCTGTGCCGGCAACATCGCCGGCGCGGTGGATTTTGTCGGCAGCGAAGCCAGTTCAGCGCTGGCGGTCAACCTGGTACGGCGCACCGGGCAGGTGGTGATCGTCGGCCTGTTCGGCGGCGAGTTCCGCCTGCCGCTGCCGATGTTCGTGCTCAAGTCGCTGCGCATCAGCGGGTCCTATGTCGGCAGCCTGCCCGACCTGCGCGAACTGGTGGCGCTGGCGCAGCGCGTGGCGCTGCCACAGATCCCGCTCGATCTGCGGCCGCTGGCCAGGGTCAACGATTCGCTGCACGACCTGGCGCAAGGCCGCGTGGTCGGGCGCGTGATCCTGCAACCCTGACCGACGATGTCCGATCGCCCGCCCAGCGACGCATCGTCGCGCCGTGCGGTGCTGCAGGGGCTGCTCGCGGCGGCCCTGCCAGGGTCGCCGTCGGCCACCGCCCTGCCGGCGCCGCGCACGCGGCCGGTGCCGTCCAGCGGCGAGGCGCTGCCGGTGGTCGGGCTGGGCAGCTGGATCACCTTCAACGTCGGCACCGACCGCGCCGCGCGCGACGGCTGTAGCGCGGTCATGCGCGCCTTCTTCGACGCCGGCGGACGGATGATCGATTCGTCGCCGATGTACGGCTCGTCGCAGGCCGTGATCGGCAACGGCCTGAGCCGGCTGGGGCCGGTGCCGCTGTTTGCGGCCGACAAGGTGTGGGTCTCGGGTGCCGCCCACGGGGTGCAGCAGATCGAGGCCTCGCGCCGGCTGTGGGGCGTGCCGCGGTTCGACCTGCTGCAGGTGCATAACCTGCTCGACTGGCAGCAGCACCTGCCGACGCTGCAGGCGATGAAGGCTGCCGGACTGGTTAGATATGTTGGCATCACCACCTCGGAAGGGCGACGCCACCGCGAGCCCGAAGACATCCTGCGCCGCCAGTCGCCCGACTTCGTGCAGCTGAGCTACAACCTGCTCGACCGCGAGGCCGAGCAGCGCCTGCTGCCGCTGGCACAGGAGCGTGGCATCGCGGTCATCGTCAACCGCCCGTTCCGCGAAGGCACGCTGCTGCGCGACCTGCAGCGCCATCGCCTGCCGCCCTGGGCGGCCGAGATCGGCTGCGACGGATGGGCTCAGGTCGCGCTCAAGTTCATCATCTCGCACCCGGCGGTGACCTGTGCGATCCCGGCCACCAGCAGCGTGGCGCATGTGCGGCAGAACCTGGGCGCAGCGCGTGGCCTGCTGCCCGACGCAGCGCTGCGCGCGCGCATGGCGGCCGACGTCGCTGCGCTTTGAGCGACCCGATGTTCGAGTGGTGGACCTACCGTCCGTCGGACTTCCTGATGTTCGCGCCGCGCACCTACTGGCGGCTGCTGGAGATGCACAACGCAGCGCTGTGGCCGCTGCAGCTGGTGGCGATCGGGCTCGGCCTGCTGATGGTGGCGGGCCTGCTGCGCGGGCGCGGTCCGCCGCTGGCCCAGGCGATGCTGGCGCTGCTGGCGCTGCTGTGGCTGGTGGTGGCGTGGGTCTTTCACGCCCAGCGCTATGCATCGATCAACACCGCCGAGCCCGCTTTCGCACTCGCGTTCGGCGTCGAAGCCACCTTGCTGCTGGCGGCGGCGCTGACTGCGGGGCGGGGCTGGCCGCTGCCGACGCGCGCCGGCGTGGTGCTGATGCTGGTCGCCGTGCTGGGCTACCCCGCCCTCGGTTTGCTGGCCGGGCGCAGCATCGCGCAGGCCGAGGTGTTCGCCGTCGTGCCCGACCCCACGGTGCTGTTCACGCTCGGCCTGCTGCTGCACCGCGCGCCGCCGGCGGACATCGGTGCGCTGGCGCGTTGGGTCGCTTGGCTGTGCTGGCCGATCCCGCTGCTGTGGTGCATCGGCAGCGGCCTGACGCTGTGGTACCTGCACGCTGCCGACGCGCTCGTGCTGC
>JANOJJ010000291.1:0-1953 GCA_031408155.1 Rubrivivax sp. | reverse complement strand
CGGCGCAGGAAATCGCCGAGCAGCGACTGCATCGCGGCCAGCTCCTGCGGGAAGGCGAAGATCGCGCCGCGGCGCAGCACGTCGCGCTCGGCCTCGAGCCGATCGGCCAGCTGCTCGGCCACGCGCTGGCCGAGTTGCGTGTGCAGGCGGTCGAAGTCGCGCAGCGGGTCCTCGCTCGGCGCGATCTCGGGCTCGAAGGTGAAGCCCCAGACCTGGTCGCGCTCTTCCTTGGGCAGCGCCTCGAAGCTTTCGTTGAAGCCGCCGATGAGGTCGGCCTTGGTCACGAGAACATAGACCGGCGCGCGCACGCCGAGCTTGGTCTGCAACTCCTGCAGGCGCGCGCGAAGCTTGGCCGCGTGCTCCTGCCGTTCGGCCGCACCCTGCTGCAACAGGTCCTGAACGTTGACCGTCAGCAGCACGCCGTTGATCGGCTGGCGCGGCCGCGTGCGCTTGAGCAGGGCGAGGAAGTTGTCCCACGCGCTGGCATCGACATCGCGGTCGGACTCCTGCGTCGCGTAGCGCCCGGCGGTGTCGATCAGCACCGCATCCTGCGTGAACCACCACTCACAGTTGCGCGTGCCGCCAACGCCTTGCAGCGACGCCTTGCCGCCGGCGTCACCGAGCAGGAACTGCAAGCCGGCGTTCATCAGCGCCGTGGTCTTGCCCGAGCCCGGTGCGCCGACGAAGATGTACCAGGGCAGCTCGTACAAGTACTGGCCACCGCCGCCGAGGCCGGCGAGCCACGAGCGCTTGCCGCTGGCCTTGAGTCGGGCCACGGCCTCGTTGAAGCGCTGCAACAGGACCTGAGCCTCGCGGTCGCTGGCCGACGGCCCGGCGCTCATGCCCTGGAGCAACGCCGCATTGCGCCGTCGCCGCTGCCACGCCACCCAGGACAGCCGCGCGATCCACAGCGCCCACAGCAGCGCCAACACCGCAATGCGCACCCAGAGCGATGCCAGCGGCCGTGCATCGCCGACGCCGAGCAGCGGCCCGAGCCACCACACCAGCGCCGACAGCGCCAGCATGCCGAGCGTGCCGATCACCGCCGGGCTCAGCAGCCACTGCAACGCGCGCTTCATCGCTCGCTTCCTTCGACCGACGGCGTGAGCGCGATCTCGACGCGGCGGTTGCGGCTGCGGCCGGTTGCATTGGCGTTGTCATCCACCGGCTCGGTGTCGGCGCGGCCTTCGGCCGTGATGCGCGCGGCCGGCACCTGCCCCGCCAGTTGATCGCGCACGGCCAGCGCGCGCGCCTTCGACAGGTGCCAGTTCGAAGGGAACTGCAGCGAGCGGATCGGCACGCTGTCGGTGTGTCCGCTGACGAGCACCGGCCCCGGCACCTTGGCCAGCGCCGCGCCGATGCGCGCCAGCACGGGCTTGAAGCCGGCCTGCACCTCGCTGCTGCCAGGCGCGAACATGCCGTCGCCTTGCAAGGTGACGATCGAGCGGTCGGCCAGATCGCGCACGGCGACCGTCTTCGCCTGGATGTCGGACGCCAGCAGCACCGCCAGGCGCGGCGGTGGTGGGGCCGCGGGCTGCGGCGGCGCCACCGGTGATGGGGCGACAGGAACTTTGGACCCGAACGCCTGCAGCGCGGCGAAGGTGGCGTCGGTCTGCGCGTTGAGCGACAGCCGCAGGATGACGAAGACCGCCAACAGCAGTGCCGCCGCTGCAACGGCGACGACCCACATCGGGATGCCGTCGCGCAGCCGCCGCGCCGGCGGCACCGCGCCCTGCCACTGGCTCGACAGCTCGCGCGGCACGCCGGGTTGGCGCACCATCTGCAACAAGCGCTCCCGCACGCTGTCGAGCTGGGCGCGACCGTTGTCGAGCAAGGGCGGTGGACCAGCGAAAGGTGCCGATGGTCGATCGAGACGGTTCATATCTCCAGGCCCCTGTCCTGAAGGTCCGTTAGGCCCGAATCTTTTACCAGGCCCGCCACCAGTTCCAGGGC
>JANOJJ010000269.1:0-4501 GCA_031408155.1 Rubrivivax sp. | reverse complement strand
GATGCTGGGCATCTGGGGAAGGGCCTGCGCGGCAGACCAGGCGCTGCGCGAGCGCGACCGCATCGAGGTCTACCGGCCACTGCTGGTCGACCCGAAAGAAGCCCGCCGGCAACGCTACAAAGGCAGCCGCGCCAAGCGCGCAGCGTCAGGACATGAAGGCAGCGCCTAGCGGCAGTCGGACGCGATGATCTCGCGCGCGCGCCGCGCCTCGTCGGCCCGCGTCTTGTCGTCGACGATCTCGCGCTCGCCCTTGTCATTGATGCGGGCCAGGCGTTGGCCGCTTTCGAGCGTGCTCAGGTGGCTGCGGGCACGGCTGCAGTTGTCGGCGCGGATCGCGGCGTTGCGCTGCTCCTCGGCCCTGACCTTGGCCTGCTGCTGCTGCTCGGCAGCGCGCTTGCGGGCTTCGAGCTCCTTGTCGACGGCGGGTGCGGAGGCCGGTCCCGCGGCCGGCGCCGATGCCGCGACCGCGGTCGGGAGCGCGGCCGGGCGCGCGCTGGTGTTGGGGCGCTGCAGGATGTCCTTTTCGGGGACATCACGCGGCGGCGGCAGGTCGCTGGCCGACACGCGGCCAGCGGCGTCGCGCCACTTCCATTGCGAGTGGGCCGGCAGGGCCAGCGTCAGCGCCGAGGCGGCCACGAGCAGCCAGAGCACGGGGCTGCGGAGGTGGGGGCGAACGATGCGGCGCATGGCCGGAAGTGTAGTCCGCGTGCCGCCGTCATCAGCGCCCGGTCTGTAACCGGTCGCCATGGCCATCAACAGGCCGGTCCGTATAATTCACTTTTGCGCCCGGAGCCTTTCATGCGCCTACTCGGCAAAGCGCTGACCTTCGACGATGTGTTGTTGGTCCCCGCCTATTCGCAGGTGTTGCCACGCGACACCAGCCTCGCCACTCGGTTGTCCCGCAACATCAGCCTCAACCTGCCGCTCGTGTCCGCCGCGATGGACACGGTGACCGAAGCGCGGCTGGCGATCGCCATCGCACAAGAGGGCGGCATCGGCGTGGTGCACAAGAACCTCACGCCGCGCCAGCAGGCGGCCGAGGTGGCGCTTGTCAAGCGGTACGAATCGGGTGTGCTGCGCGACCCGATCACGGTCACGCCCGAGACCACGGTGCGGCAGGTGGTCGAGCTGTCCAGGCGGCACGGCTTCTCGGGCTTTCCGGTGCTGCAAGGCAAGACCGTGGTCGGCATCGTGACCAACCGCGACCTGCGCTTCGAGGCCCGTCTGGATGCACCCGTGCGCGAGGTGATGACCCCGCGCGAACGGCTCGTCTTCGTGCGCGACGGCGCTTCGCTCGAAGAGGGCAAGACCCTGATGCATCAGCACAAGCTCGAGCGCGTGCTGGTCGTCAACAGCGACTTCGAACTGCGTGGCCTGATGACGGTGAAGGACATCACCAAGCAGACCGACTTCCCGAGCGCCGCGCGTGACTCCCACGGCAAGCTGCGCGTGGCTGCCGCGGTAGGCGTGGGCGAGGGCACCGAAGAGCGCGTCGAGCTGCTGGCCAGGGCCGGAGTCGACGCCCTGGTGGTCGATACCGCGCACGGCCACAGCGCGGGCGTGATCGAGCGCGTGCGCTGGGTCAAGCGCAACTTCCCGCAGCTCGACGTGATCGGCGGCAACATCGCCACCGGCGCGGCAGCACTGGCGCTGGTGGAAGCCGGCGCCGACGCGGTCAAGGTCGGCATCGGCCCCGGCTCGATCTGTACCACGCGCATCGTGGCCGGCGTCGGCGTGCCGCAGGTCACCGCGATCGACAACGTGGCCACCGCCTTGCGCGGCAGCGGCGTGCCGCTGATCGCCGACGGCGGCATCCGCTATTCGGGCGACATCGCAAAGGCGATCGCCGCCGGCGCCAACACGGTGATGATGGGTGGCATGTTTGCCGGCACCGAAGAGGCGCCGGGCGAAGTCATCCTCTACCAGGGTCGCAGCTACAAGAGCTACCGCGGCATGGGATCGATCGGCGCCATGAGGGCCGGCTCGGCCGACCGCTATTTCCAGGAAAACGACGAGACCAGCAACCCCAACGCCGACAAGTTGGTGCCCGAGGGCATCGAAGGTCGGGTGCCGTACAAGGGCAGCGTGGTGGCCATCCTTCACCAGATGGGCGGAGGCCTGCGGGCAGCCATGGGCTATTGCGGCTGCGCCTCGATCGAAGACCTGCGCAGCCGGACCGAGTTCGTCGAGATCACCACGGCCGGCATCCGCGAAAGCCACGTGCATGACGTGCAGATCACGAAGGAAGCGCCCAACTACCGAATGGAATGAGCGACCACCAGCAAGTCCCGGCCAGCGGGCCGGACGCGCCACCCGCGCGCAAGCAGGCGTCCGCTGCGCCTGTCGGGGGGCAGGCTCGCGCGGCAGCCATGCCTTTCATCCTGATCACGGTCCTGATCGACATGATTGCGATCGGGCTGATCGTGCCGGTGCTGCCGCTGATCGTGGGCACCTTCACTGCTTCGCCGGCCGAGCAGACCTTCTGGTTCGGCGCGGTGACCTTCGCCTTCGGCGTGGCCAACTTCTTTGGCTCACCCATCCTCGGTGCCCTGTCCGACCGATATGGCCGCCGCCCGGTGCTGCTGATCGGCTTCTCCGGTCTGGCTCTGAGCTTCATCGTCACCGGGCTGGCAACCGCCCTGTGGATGTTGATCGTGGTGCGCCTGTTCAGCGGCCTGATGCAGGCCAACGCGGCGGTGGCCAACGCCTACGTGGCCGACATCACCGCGCCGCAGGACCGGGCGCGCCGCTTTGGTTTGCTCGGCGCCATGTTCGGCCTGGGCTTCACGCTCGGGCCGGTGATGGGCGGGCTGCTGGGCGCGATCGACGTGCACCTGCCGTTCTTCGTCGCCGGCGCACTGGCCATCACCAACTGGCTGTACGGCTGGTTCGTGTTGCCGGAGTCGCTGCCGCCCGAGCAACGCCGGCCCTTCGAATGGCGGCGCGCCAATCCGGTCAGCTCGCTCAAGGGGCTGGCGCAACTGCGTGGTGTAGGGCCACTGGTGGCGGTGATCGCGCTGGCTGCGCTGGCGCAGTTCACGCTGCACACCAGCTGGGTGCTCTACACCACCTTCAAGTTCGGCTGGGGGCCGGCGCAAAACGGCTGGTCGCTGTTCACGGTCGGCCTGATGGCTGTTTTGGTGCAGGGCTTTCTGCTCAAGCATCTGCTCAAGCGCTGGTCACCGATGCGCCTGGCCAGCGTCGGCTTGATCGGTTCGTCGCTGACCTACCTGGGTTTCGGCCTGTCCAGCGAAGGCTGGATGATGTTCGCCGTCATCATCGTCGGCACCTTGATCGGCGGTGGTGCGCAGGCATCGATCCAGAGCCTGGTGTCCAACTCCGCGCAGGCGCACGAACAAGGTCAGACGATGGGCTCGGTGGCGTCGCTCAGCAGCCTGATGGCGGTGTTGGCTCCGGTGGCCAGCGCAACGCTGCTCGGTGTGGTGTCGCACCGGCCACCGGGTGATGTCTGGATCGGCCTGCCGTTCTTCTTTTGTTCGCTGCTGCAGGCGGTGGGCGCCTTCATAGCCATCATGCACTTCCGCCGCCAGTTACCGCCGCCGGTGACGGCCACGGTCTGAACAAAGCCATGCACGACAAGATCCTGATTCTCGACTTCGGCTCGCAAGTCACCCAGCTCATCGCACGCCGCGTGCGCGAGGCGCGTGTGTACTGCGAAATCCACCCCAACGACGTGAGCGATGCCTTCGTGCGCGAGTTCGCGCCAAAGGCGATCATCCTTTCCGGCAGCCACGCCAGCACCTACGAAGAGCATGACCTGCGCGCACCGCAGGCGGTGTGGGACCTCGGCGTACCGGTGCTGGGCATCTGCTACGGCATGTTCACGATGGCCGTTCAGCTCGGCGGGCAGGTCGCAGCCAGCAGCCAGCGCGAATTCGGTTATGCCGAAGTGCGAGCTCATGGCCACACGCGATTGCTCGACGGCATCCAGGACTTCGGCACCGCCGAAGGCCACGCCATGCTCAAAGTGTGGATGAGCCACGGTGACAAGGTGACTGCGCTGCCGCCCGGCTTCAAACTGATGGCCAGCACACCGAGCTGCCCGATCGCCGGCATGGCCGACGAGGAACGGCGCTATTACGGCGTGCAGTTCCACCCCGAGGTCACGCACACGGTGCAAGGTCGCGCCTTGCTCGACCGCTTCATACTCGGCGTCTCCCGCGCCAAGGCCGACTGGGTTATGCGTGAACACATCACCGAGGCAGTGGCGCACGTCCGCCAGCAGGTGGGCAAGGAGGAGGTGATCCTCGGCCTGTCGGGCGGGGTCGACTCCAGCGTTGCGGCAGCGTTGATCCACCGTGCCATCGGCGACCAGCTGACCTGTGTCTTCGTCGACCATGGGCTGCTGCGCTTGAACGAAGCGCAGATGGTGATGGCGATGTTCGTCGGCCGGCTGCATGCCAAGGTGCTGCATGTCGTCGCAGCGGACCAGTTGCTTGGCCAACTGGCGGGCGTGAGCGATCCGGTGCTCAAGGGCTTG
>JANOJJ010000253.1:0-2151 GCA_031408155.1 Rubrivivax sp. | reverse complement strand
CTCGCTCGATCAACTGCGCGAGCGCATTCGGCTGGATGGGGTGGACTTCGGCAGCTTTCGCAACAACTTGCGCGACCAGATGCTGGTCGAACGCATCCGTGAGCGCGAGGTCTATCAGCGCATCCGCATCACCGACCTCGAAGTCGACCGACTGGTCGACCAGCAACGCGCCGCGGCCCAGGCCGACGCCGAGCTCAACATCGCGCAGATCCTGGTCCCCGTGCCCGAGGGCGCCAGCAGCGCAGAGCGCGAGACACGCAGGGCGCGCGCCGAGCAGGCCCTGGCCCGTGTGCGCCGCGGCGAGGCCTTTGCCACCGTCGCGCGCGAGCTGTCGGAAGACGGCAACCGCGAAAAGGGTGGCGAGATCGGCCTGCGACCCGCCTCGCGTCTGCCCGACCTGTTTGTCGAAACCGTGCGTCCGCTGGCCGTGGGCGAGGTGGCAGCAGCCGTCGTCACCAGCGGTGCCGGCTTTCATGTGCTGCGGCTGCTCGACAAACGCGAAGGCGCGGCGCTGCGCGTGGCGCAGACGCGTGCGCGGCACATCCTGCTGCGCAGTTCGCAGCAACTGCCGACCGAGGTGGCATCGCGCCGGCTGGCAGAGCTGTTGCGCCAGATCCAGGCCGGCGCGCGCAGCTTCGAAGAGGTGGCGCGCCAGTCGTCTGACGACGCCAGCGCCGCCAACGGCGGCGACCTGGGCTGGTCCGGTCCGGGCCAGTTCGTGCCCGAGTTCGAGGAGGCGATGAACAAGCTGCCGCTGGGCGGCATCTCGCCGCCGCTGGTGTCGCGCTTCGGTGTGCACCTGATCCAGGTCCTCGAGCGGCGCGAAGTGGCGCTCGAGACCAAGCAACTGCGTGAACAGGCGCGCAACATGCTGCGCGAGCAGAAGTTCGACCAGGCGTACACCGAATGGGCCAAGGATCTGCGCGCCCGCGCCTACGTCGAGATGCGCGAGCCGCCGCTGTGAGCACGCGCCGGCCGGCCGGACGCCAGGCTCGGTGAAGTTCCTTGCGCGCAAACGCTTCGGCCAGCACTTTCTGGTCGACCACGCGATCATCGACGGCATCGCCGATGCCATCGATCCCCGTCCGGGCCAGGCGCTGGTCGAGATCGGTCCTGGCCTGGGTGCGCTGACCGAGCCGTTGCTGCAGCGCGGCGCTGCGCTGACCGTGATCGAGCTCGACCGCGACTTGGCCGCGCGCTGGCGCCGCGATGCGCGCGTGTCGGTGGTCGAGGCCGACGTGCTGAAGGTCGACTTTGATGCGCTGGCCGACCAGTCGGAGCAGCCGCTGCGCGTGGTGGGCAATCTGCCCTACAACATCTCCACCCCCATCCTGTTCCACCTGTTGCCGCTGGCCGCGCGCGTGCAGGACCAGCATTTCATGCTCCAAAAGGAGGTGGTCGAGCGCATGGTGGGCGCGCCCGGCCGCAAGGACTACGGGCGACTGTCGGTCATGCTGCAGTGGCGTTACGAGATGGAATCGGTGCTCGACGTGCCGCCCGAGTCCTTCGACCCGCCGCCGCGGGTGGACTCGGCGCTGGTGCGCATGACGCCGCGGGCCTCACCCGCGGCGATCGACCAACGGCTGCTGTCGGAACTGGTGACGGTGGCCTTCTCGCAGCGGCGCAAGTTGTTGCGCCATACGCTGGGACGCTGGCTCGAAGCGCGTGGCGCAGGCGTTGGTTTCGACGTCCAACGCCGTGCCGAAGAGGTGCCGGTCGACGAGTACCTGGTGCTGGCGCAGCACGTGCGGTCGATGCACGGTCAATAGAACTGGCGAGTGGCGAATGCTGCGCAAGGCCGCTCGAGGCGACCGTTGCGGGTTGCCCGAGCGTCGCCCCCCATGGAAAGAGCCGCAGGCTTGCTGCGGCTCCGGGTGGGCAGGCCTCGCGTCAGAGGCGGAGAGGCAATCGCTCGCACCCGCGTGAGCCCCAGAAAGGGCCCAATCTAGGCGCAAAGCGCAGCCGGGTTGGACACCCGGCGTGGCTTTGCAACGACGAGTGGGCCCTTTTTGGGGCTCACCCTTCGGGCCGGGGTACCCAAGGGCGCTGAGCCGTGTTGCGCCGCTTGCCCAGGCGGCCAGCATGGGCTGCGCGCCGCGCCTTGCTCAGCGCCCTTGGCCACCCCGGCGCGGGCGCGATCGATTGCCTCTC
>JANOJJ010000243.1:0-5240 GCA_031408155.1 Rubrivivax sp. | reverse complement strand
CGGGAATGGACTGGCGCGCGTTCAGCCGCGCACCATGATCAGTTTCTTCACGCCCTTCGCCCCCCTTGGTGTTGCGGGCGATCAACCGGGTCGACGACGTGTCGACCAGGATCCACAGTGCGGGGCTCGTTGTCAGCGACTGCTGGTCAGGGCCTTGTGGTCGAGGATTTGAAGCTCGGTGCCAAGCCTTGCTTGTTCAACCGATGTCCTGACTATAGGCAGCGGCCTCTGGCCCAGACATCGGACAAGTTCGGCAACGCCAGTAGGACAGCATCGCGTCGGCTGGGCCTGGCATCATGGCCCTCAGCGCAGTTGCTGTGACGGGCGGTGCCCGCTCCGGCGCCGGTCTCAGCCTCTCAGTCGGTGTCGATCATCGTTTCGTCCGCCAGGTCTTCGACCCGGTTGATCGGGATCTCCTGCGACCTGAGGACGGCCGGGTCCTCGGGGGCCTGCTCGGCCGGCGGTGCGGCAGGCTCGGGCGCCGGGCCTTCGGTCGAGGCCTCGACAGGCTCGACGGCGGTATTGCCGCTGCCGGGCTCGGCTGCATCGGCTTGCGGCGTGGCGGCGAGCGTCTGTTCGGTGGGTTCGACCTCCGAGGTGCTGGCGCTGGTCGCGGGTTCGGCCGCTGCGACTGCCGGCGCCTGCAAGGCGGCCAGAAGCTGGCGCTCGCGTTCGTGGCTCGCCAGGATCTCGCGCGTCTGCTGCACGTTGAATTCGGCGCGCGCATGCAGGATCTGGGTCGTGTCGGCGATTTCACCCGGCGCGGACAAGGTGCCGGCCCGGCGAGCCTCGGCCAGTTCCTGCCGGACCTCGGCAGTCGACCGGCCGTGGCCCTGACTCATCATGCGCTGGCGGACGCGGGCTTCGACCTCCGGCGGCATCGCTTCACCGCCGGCGTAGACCTCGTGGTCGGCCGCCAGCGGCGCGATCTGGGTGCTCGGCGTGATCGGCGTGCGCATCGAAGGCAGTTCGATCTCGAGTGCTTCACCGGCGTAGGACGATGCCGACGCCGCCAGCAGTGCGCCGGCGGCGAGGATGGACATTCGAAGAGGGGATTTGCGTGACATGTTGACTCCACGGTTGCGTTGACAGGACACGGCGGTTACCGCGTGCCTTCATCGTCGTCTCGGCGCGCCGTGGGCGCTGTCGGCAGTCGTAACACTCGCCTGTCGGTGCTACCCGACGAGCCGCACATCCAGCAACATCTGTTGCCAGGCGAAGGCGGCACAGGCGATCAGGGAGGGAGGAGCGGGCCAAGAGCGGGCGAGGGTGGCGCGATCCGCCCTGGCGAGCAGCGCGCGGCGCTGCTGAGCTGGTGCGACCGGCAGGAATCGAACCTGCGACGTGGCCTTCGGAGGGCCGCATGATATCCACTTCACCACGGTCGCACGCCAGCCTCGGATTGTATGCGCCAGCGTTGCTGCAGCCGCCTGCCGGCAGCCGTGTAAGCCAGCGGCAACGGGTGCCGTGGCTATAATTTTGGGTTCTTGCGCTTAGACCCTGGGCGACACCCCGAGCGATTTTCAGCGAACACCGCGCGAACACCCCCCCCGAGGACTCCATGAGCGATTCGAACCACGGCGCCGCCCACCACACGCACGACGTGCAAGAAGTGCACGAAGGGCCGATCAAGACGCCCAAGCAGCTGATCTGGACCGTGGTGGCGTCGTTCGTGGTGCCCATCGTCATCATCATCATGCTGACCAACTTCGTCGCCAGCGGCAACAAGCCGGCCGCCGGCAGCGACGCCATGGGTGCCGAGGCCATCGGGCGCCGCATCCAGCCGATCGGCATGATCGAGATCCGCGACACCTCGGCCGCGGCCGTGCTGCGCACCGGCGAGCAGGTCTACCAGGGCCAGTGCGCCGCCTGCCACGGCACCGGCGTGGCCGGCGCGCCCAAGCTGGCCGACGCAGCCGCCTGGGGCCCGCGCGTGGCCACCGGTTACGCTGCGCTGCTGAGCTCGGTGCTCAAGGGCAAGAACGCGATGCCGCCGCAAGGCGGCGGCGAGTACTCGGAGCTGGAAATCGGGCGCGCGGTGGTCTACATCGCCAACCAGGGCGGCGGCAAGCTGGTCGAGCCCATGGCGCCCGAGGCAGCCGCCTCGGCAGCCAGCGCCGCCAGGTAGGCCGCCTGGCTCGGCAAACACGCCGCCCGCCGGCGGCGTGTTGCCTGCCGGATCCGATCGCGACCCGGCTGCGGACGTGCAGCGGTGACCCGCTCATCGTTGACCCGCTTTCGCGGCTGCAGTCGCTTGCGGCGGCTGCAGCCGATAGCCAAAGCGATCCGGCATCGCGCTGAACGGCAGTTCGTGAAGCGGCCAGGTGCCGGCCTCGAGCGCGTCGCTGGCGGCTTCCATGTCCAGGCTGTGGACCAGGCCGAAACCCAGGTCGGCCTGCAGGAACAGCCGGCCCTGCTCATCGAGCCAGGCCGCCTGCGCCTGGGCCGCGCGGCCGGTGTGCGAGCGCAACTCTGGCGCAGCCGATGCGCCGCAAGGTCCCAGCCGCCAGACCCAGGGCGCGGCCTCCAGCTCCACGTACACGCGTTGCGGGCCGTTCTGGAAGAACCAGGCGCCCTGAGCGTCGGCCGCGTAGTTTCGCTCGATGAAGCCGAGCAGCTTGGCGTGCCGGATGAGGCTGCCCTTGATGCGCGGGAACGGCCCGGCGGCCTGCACCTGCTCGTCGCGCAGGTACCAGTCGCCCCGAGCGTCCAGCGCCAGCCAGCCCCAGCAGTGCGGTACGTTGGGCCACTTGCGCAACGCGGCTTCGACGATCTCGTCCATCGGGTCGCTCCTTCAGACCGCTTGCACGAACCAGTCGCAGACCGCGCGCGGCATGGCCTGCACATGGCCCGGAAAGCGCCCGGCAGGAAAGCCGCAATGGCCACCCGTCGCGGGCTGCCACAGTGTGACCCAGCGCCCAGCTTGCGCCAGCGTGGGCAACGAACCCGCGGGAACAAAGGGGTCGTTGCGCGCGTTGAGCGCCAACGCCGGCACGCGCACGCGCTGCAGATGCGGCTTGGCAGAGGCGCGCGCCCAGTAGTCGTGGGTGCCGGCAAAGCCGTGCAGCGGAGCGGTGAAGACATCGTCGAACTCGAAGATCGTGCGCGCCGCGCGCAGGCGGTCGCGGTCGAACAGGCCCGGGTGCTGCTGCCACTTGAGCAGCGCCTTGGGCTTCATGGTCGACAGGAACAGGCGCGCATAGACCTGACGGTTGAAGCCGCGGTCGATCGCCGCTCCGGCCGCGGCCAGGTCCAGCGGCGACGAGATCGCAGCCACCGCCGCGGTGAGCCCGCGCGCGCTGTCACCGGCTTCTGCCGCCCAGCGCAGCAACGCGTTGCCGCCCAGCGAGACGCCGGCGGCCAGCAGCGGCAGCCCGAAGCGCAGCCGCAGGCGGCCCAGAATCCAGCCGATCTCGTCGTGATCGCCCGAGTGGTAGGCGCGCGGGGCCTGGTTCAGCTCGCCCGAGCAGCCGCGGAAGTGCGGCAGCGCGATCGACCATCCGCGAGCAGCCGCCTCGGCGGCAAAGCCCTGCGCGTAGTGGCTGGCCGACGAGCCTTCGAGGCCGTGGAACAGCACCAGCGCCGGCGACCCCGCGGCGCCAGCGGCGATGTCGACGTCGATGAAGTCGCCGTCAGGCGTGGTCCAGCGCTCGCGCAGCAGGGCGGGCAGCCCGGCCGACGGGCGCGCTGAGAAACGCGCGGCCCAGATCGTCTGCAGGTTGCCGCCCGGCAGCCAGGGCGGGGCACGCAGGGCGGCGGACATGGGCTGCGACGGCATCAGTGCAGCGTCGATGGCCACTCGAGCGCAGTCGGCGGCGGCTCGGACATGCCGGGGCTGGCATGGTGGGCCACCATGCGCCAGCCCTGCGCCGTATTGATGTAGACGTTGGTGGCCAGCACCCAGGCGTCGGCCTGGGCTTGGCTCTGACCCTGCGCCGGCGGCAGGTGGACGCGCTCGACCAGGTGATGCACCGCCAAGCCCAGCGCCAGCAGGCGGTGCACCTGCTCGGGTTGCGCGGGCACGCCGCCGCCGGCGAAGATGGCCTCGAAGCTGGCGCCGATGGCGCCCGCCCCGACCACCCGTGCACCGCCCGGATGCACGCAGACGATCTCGTCGTCGTCGGCCCAGACGGCCATCAGGCGCGCCAGGTCGCCCTGCTGCAGGGCTTCGTAGAACTGGGCTTCGACGTCGTCGGCGCTGGCCAGCAAGGTGGCCTGGGGCGGCTTGAGGCGACTCATGAACGAACCGAGGCAAACCCAGCAATGATCGAACGACCGGTCGCCGGATTGTAGAGAGCCGCGCCTGACCCGGAGATCTCCTTCCGACTGGCCCGGGCGCAGCCTCGAACGGGTGAAATTGGCTCGCCCGCAGCGCGCCGTTCTCCCACTGGCGTGCCGACCAGGCCGGTGCTGTTTGCCGGCAAGCTGTCGTTGCAGGCAGATCGCGGGCACCTCGCAGGCTGAGCGTCAGTGTCCGGCGTGCAGCTTCTCGCCGGCCTTGAGCCGATAGGTCGTGCCGCAGTACGGGCAGCGCCCCTCGCCGCTGGTGGTCACGTCGATGAAGACCTTGGGGTGGTTGCTCCACAAGGGCATGGCCGGGTTGGGGCAGAAGGTGACGCCTGGGCCCTGCAGGTCCTTGGCGGCGAGCTCGACGACGGACTTGGGATCGGTCATGACGGCCCTTGCTTCAAACCTTGCTCAGCCACTCGGCGTACTTCGGATTGCGTCCGTTGACGATGTCGAAGAACGCGGCCTGGATCTTGGTGGTGATCGGCCCGCGCTCGCCGGCGCCGAGCTCGATCCGGTCGAGCTCGCGGATCGGCGTCACTTCAGCCGCGGTGCCGGTGAAGAAGGCCTCGTCGCTGATGTAGACCTCGTCGCGCGTGATGCGCTTCTGCACCACCTCCAGGCCCAGGTCCTTGCAGATCGCGAACACGGTGTTGCGCGTGATGCCGTTGAGCGCACCGGCCGACAGATCGGGCGTGTAGACCGCGCCGCCCTTGACGACGAAGATGTTCTCGCCCGCGCCTTCGCTGACGAAGCCCGACGCGTCGAGCAGCAGCGCTTCGTCATAGCCGTCGTCCAGCGATTCCATGTTGGCCAGGATCGAATTCGTGGAGGTGCTCACCGCCTTGGCCTGCGTCATGGTGATGTTGACGTGGTGGCGCGTGTAGCTGCTGGTCTTCACGCGGATGCCGCGCTTGATGCCTTCTTCACCCAGGTACGCCCCCCAGGGCCAG
>JANOJJ010000241.1:0-8622 GCA_031408155.1 Rubrivivax sp. | reverse complement strand
GAGAGGCCATCTTTTCCGACTGCGCCAGTTGCTGGTTCACGCTCTCGCGATCCTTGTCCTGCCGGACCATCACCCGCTCGGCGCGCCGCACCAGGAAGAACAGGGCCAGGAAGAGCAGCACCAGCAGCCCGAGCACGATGGCCATCGTGGTGTTGCCGATTTCGTCGATCACGCTCTGATTGGCCTTGGCCATGCTGCTGACCATGGCCTGGTTGTCGAACGAGGCCTTGGCAATGCTGGCCGCCGTCGCCTTGATCTGGTCGAGGAAGGGCGTGACGTCGGAGTAGACCTCGAACACGCCCACGATGGTGCTGGTGCCCGGCGCCAGCACCGGCAGGTAGCTGGAGATCAGGTCGCGCTTCTCGACCACGCCTTCGAAGGCGCTGAACTTGTCGCGGTGGGTCAGCTCGCTCATCGCCACGCCTTCGGTGGCGGCGCGCTTCCAGCCTGCATTGCCGGCCTTGTCCTCGCCGACCTGGGTGCGTTCGGACGAATACACCGTAATGCCGCGCAAGTCGAAGACCTTGATCTTGAACACCGTGGTCTTCTTCATCACGTCGAAGACCTTGGCATTGATCGCATCGAAGCCCGGCAGCGCGGCGATGCGCACCCCGAGCTCGGAGAAGCAGGCCTTCTTCGCTGCCGGCGGCTTGGCCTTGCCGTCCTTGGGGTCGACGAGGTCGGCGATCGCCCGGCAGGAGTCGATCGGCAGTTGGGCCGCGCGCGCGACGAACGGCGCGAAATCGTCACGCCACAGCGTGTTGGCGAACAGCCGCGTGAGGTTGACGTTGCCGGCCTCGTGCACCGTCAGCAGGTCGCGCCGCGCAGCCTCTTCCTGTTCACGGGTGAAGCTGGTCTGGACCTGGGTGAAAAAGTCGGACTGCGTGGTCTGCACGCCACGAAAGAAGTCGCCCTGGCGACCCACGAAGTGCGCCAGCGCCAGCGCTACCAGAGCAAACATCACGAGGCTGGTCAGGGCGAAATAGCGGACCAGCTGGAAGCGACGACCCGCTCCAACCAGGGCCGCCGGGGCCGATGAGCCTGCGATCGATTTCATGCCTTGCTCCGGTGCGTCGAGGGCACTCGGCTGCGCGTGGCCGCCACAGCGACCCCACCGGCAGGTGCCCCATGATCAGTTTGTCGGCGCGAGTTCAACGTTCTTGAATCTGGAGTCTATGCCTCCGGGCTGTTCGAGCGGCGGCGCATGAACTGCTGCACAGTCGCTTACATCTCGCGCCGCGTCGCAGCAGCTCAGCCTGGCTGGTTGCGCGCATGCGCAGCCAGCGCCACCAGCAGGCCGTCGATGGCCTGCTGAAGCCGCGTGAAGCTGGCGTTCTTCTGCAGCGTGCGGTCCATGTAGAGCGAGCGCTTGACCTCGATCTGCAGCGAATGCCAGCCGCGCGAGGGCTGGCCCGAGGCGCGGATGATCTCGACGCCCTTGAACGGATCGTTGCGCGCCACGCTGTAGCCGGCGCCGCGCAACGAGCCTTCGACCACGGCCAGGGTGGCGTCGTCGCAGGTGCTGCCGTCGAGGTTGCCCAGCACGAAGTCGGCCAGCGGCTTGTCGGGCAGGCCGAGCTTGCGGTAGGCCTCGTCGGGCATCGAATGCACATTCAGGTGCCAGCGCCGAGGCCAGCGCGCGGCCGCGGCGTCGAGTGCTGCGTGCAAGGCAGCGTGATAGGGGCGCCAGCAACGCTCGATGCGGCCTTGCAGTTCGCGCACCGACAGGCGGCGGTCATACATCGGCTGACCGTCCATCAGTCGCCAGGCCAGGCCGATGCCCAGTTCGGTCTTGCGCCCCGGCGTCACCGGGCCTGGCCAAGGCTCGGACAGCAACGCGGCGTCGATGTCCTCGAGGCTGCGGTTGGGGTCGATGTAGGCGCGTGGAAAGTCGGCCGCCAGCAGCGTGGCGCCGTGGCGCGGGGCGCTGGCATAGAGCTCATGCACCCAGGTGTCCTCGCCCTGGCGCAGGGCCAGGCCGCTGAGCACGCTGCCGAAGTCGTCGGGATAGGCAGTGCCGCTGTGCGGCGAGTCGACGACGATGGGCAGCGCTTGGGCGCTCGGTTGGGTCAGGGTCACCGGTTGGAGGCTCATCAGGGCATGCTACGCGTGCCGGCGCTTGGCCGGCCCGAGCCCATCACACCCGCCGCGCTGACTCGAAGGACCTGTGCCCCGCGCCCGTCAGTTGGCTGACCGTGGCGCCGGTTTCGCGCCGATTCTGGTTGTGCTTTGCCAATGAAAAACCGCGGACGAGGCCGCGGTTTTTCTGCACCGGCTCCGCAAGGAGCCTCAGACATCGATCAGGCAACAGCCCTGATCTTCGACGCCTGCGGGCCCTTTTGGCCCTGGGTCACTTCGAACTCCACGCGCTGGCTTTCGGCCAGGGTCTTGAAGCCGCTGCCCTGGATCTCGCTGAAGTGGGCAAACAGGTCCTTGCCACCGTTGTCGGGTGCAATGAATCCAAAGCCCTTGCCTTCATTGAACCATTTCACGGTTCCAGTTTCGGTCGTCATATCGATTCCTTTCAAGTGATGCGCGGCACATGCCGACGCAGTGCAGAAACGCCAAGAAGTACACCTGATGGAAATCGACCGAACTGCCGGCATCGCCGGTGGAGCAGAAGAGACCTTCGAGAACCGGTCCTGAGCATGCCTACAGCGCGTATTGTAAGTCATCGGCTGCGCCCGCCGTTCCAGATGCTCAGGGGCATACCCGCGTTGCTGCGAACCGGATGATCCGCCGCAGCCTCGCGAACCAGGTCGCGCAGAATCAGCGCTGTGCCGACTCTTCAGCAATCGACGTGAAACCTTCAGACAGCGCGCCGTCGACAGACCTGCTCGACACGCTAGACCAACTGGCCGGTCTGGCGGCGGGCGGCGCGGTGGCGACCTTGCGCCACCAGCGTGGCGATGTGCGCATCGAGCTCCAGGCTTGCTTCGATACCTTGTTCGTCCGCTCGAAGACAGAGCCCGCGCGTGCGGCACTCGATCGAGCGCTGACGGGGCTGCGCGTGGCCACGCTGATGGCTGACCAGCCGCTGGCCGAGACCTTCCAGGACCGCGCCCGATCGCTCGGCGCCAGCGCCGCGGTCCTGGGCCGCGTATCGCCTGCGGGTGAAGGCGACACCCTGGCCACGCTGAACGCCCGCTTGACCGCGATGCTGGGCTTTGTCGATCGACTGACCCTGCAGCCGGCCCAGTCCACGGCCCGGCACCTCGAGCAACTCACGCGACAGGGTTTCGACACCGCGGGCATCGTCAGCCTGGCGCAAAGCGCCAGCTTCGTGACCTGCCAGGCCCGCCTGCTGGCCGGCCTGCGCGCGTTCGAGTCGGCCGGGCTTCGCCGTGCAGACACAGCGCTGCCGTCGCCGGAGCCGCTGCCCGGCCACCACCTGGTCGGCTCACCTCCGCCCGTGCGCGGGCGCTTCACGGTCGATGCGCTGCAATGGCGGCCCTGGCTGCCGGCAGTCGACCCGCGCCACGCGAACGCCGAGCAACAGTCGTTGCTCGACCAGATCGCGCCACGCGCGCGCCGTTCGAGCTATGACCGGACCCTGCTGCACAACGCCGCGCTGCGGCGCCCGCACGCACAACTGGTCGCCCGCGTCGCCAACGCGCCGCATGGCCTGCCGATGGCCGAACGCGTGCTGGCCGCGGTGGTGGCGTCGCGCATCGACGGCTGCACCTACGGGGCGTCAATGCTGGGGCGGATCTTCATCAGCCTGACCCGACAGCCCGAGGTCATCGGGACCCTGTTCGCCCAGGGCGTGAACGTGGCCCTGGCGCCACGCTGGCGTGCACTGGCCGACCTGGCAGTCGACTTGAACAGCACGCTGCCTGCACCGGCGGCCGGCCGCATCCAGGCCTTGCGCGCAGCCGGGCTGAGCGAGCTCGAGATCCTCGACGCGCTGCACGCGATCGCGATCGCGGGCTGGGACCATCGATTGGCGTTGACCCTGGGTGAAACGGTCGGCCCGGGACAGCAGTGACGCCGACGCCAGGCCGGCGACCGACATCGACCACGGCTGACTCGGCAGCGCTCGGCCCGCCACAATGACCACATGAGACCGCATTCATTCGACGCTGCACTGGCGTTGCAGGCCAGCGCGCCCGACCGGTGGCAGGGTCACACGCACCCCGACTGGGCCAACATGGTCGGGCCCTTCGGCGGCATCACGGCCGCGCAACTGCTGCACGCGGCCTGCATCGACCCGCGCCACCTGGGCGAACCCCTGGCGCTGACCGTCAACTTTGCCGGCGCCGTGGCCGACGGGCCGTTCGAGATCGAGGCCCGGCCGTCGCGCACCAACCGCACCACGCAGCATTGGCAGATGATGCTGTTGCAGGGGCGGCCAGGTCTGCACCACCGCCAGCGCAGTGTTCGCGATCCGCCGGAAGACCTGGTCGGCGCCCGAGTTGGCGATGCCGGTGGTGCCGCCGGCCGAGCAGGTACCGCTGGAGACGCGCGGCCCCCCGGTGACCTGGCCCAGGCGCTACGAGTTCCGTTTCGTCGAAGGCGGCTGGCCCGACTACAAGAACCCGCGCGAGCTGGCCGATTCACGCACGGTGCTGTGGGTGCGCGACACCCCGCCGAGGCCGCTCGACATGCCGAGCCTGGCCGCCATCGCCGATGTGTTCTACCCGCGCGTGTTCCGGCGTCGGCAACGTTTCACGTCAGCCGGCACGGTGAGCATCACGACCTACTTCCACGCCGACGCCGCGGCGCTGGCCGCACAGGGCGAGCGCTCGCTGCTGGCGGTGGCGCACGGCCGGCGCTTCACGCAGGGCTTCTTCGACCAGACCGCCGAGCTGTGGAGCGACGACGGACACCTGCTGGCCAGCAGCCATCAAGTGGTGTACTACAAGGAGTAGGTACCGGCTCGGCGCCGGCTCTCGCTTGACCCTAGGGTTTGTCCGGTACATCGGACCGGCCGGGTGCGGCGTACACCAACATGCTGCGCCGCAAGCGGCGTCCACCTGGAGACCACTCGATGCGCCCTGCCCACCTGCTCGTTCCTGTCCTGCTGGCCCTGCCGGCGTTGAGTTGCGCTGCCGACCTGGCCGCCGGCAAGGCCAAGGCCGAAGCGGTGTGCGCGGCCTGCCACGGGGCCAACGGGGTCAGCGTCGGGGACGCCATCCCCCACCTGGCGGGCCAGCGGGTGGCCTACCTCGAGGCGCAGTTGCGCGCGCTGAAGGAGGGGACGCGCAAGAATCCGCTGATGAACGCCATCGCGACCCATCTGGCGGCGGACGACATTGCCAACGTGGCGGCCTACTTCGCGTCGCTGCCCGCGGCCAGCGGGCAGGCCAAGTCCGAGCTGTTGCCGGCGCTGGTGCGCACGCAGGTGGCCTTCCCCGAGGGTTACCGCAACGACTACGTGCGCTACCACACCGTCAACTTCCCGCTCACGCGACAGGTGCGCCACTACTTCGCCAACCCGGTGGCGCTGCGCGCCGCCAAGGAAGGCCAGCCGCTGCCCGATGGGTCGGTGTTGTTCGCCGAGGTTCATTCGGCCAGGCTCGACGCCGACAAGACGCCCCTGACCGGCGCCGACGGTTTCTACCAGCCCGACCAGTTGCTGTTCTACACCGCGATGGCGCGCGACGCCGGCTGGGGCCAGCCGCTACCCGAGATGCTGCGCAACGAGAACTGGAACTACGCCGTCTTCACCACCGGAAAGCAGTTGCGACCGGGCGTCAACCAGGCTGAATGCCTGGCCTGCCACAAGCCGCTGGACAAGACCAGCTACACCTTCACCATCGAACAGCTGGCCACGGTGGCCAAGGCACGCTGACCGGCGCCGGGCGTCGCGGCCGCGTGGATCGGGCTGCGGATCGATTGCCTCTCAGGCTCTCATGCCGCGCCATCGTCGTTGGCGGCGCGGTCGGGCCAGCCGGGGCGGCCCAGCACACTGTCGTTGTGCTCGCCCAGGCGCGGCGCCGGCGTGCGAATGCGGCCCGGCGTGGCCGTGAGCTTGGGCACGATGCCGGGCACCTTGAGCGCGCGGCCGCCGGCATCCTGTGTCTGCACGATCATGTCGCGCGCCAGGTACTGCGGGTCGCTGGCGATGTCGGCCACGGTGTAGATGCGGCCCACCGGCACCCCAGCCGCGTCGAGCACGCGGATCACCTCGTCGATCGGCCGCGCGGCGGCCCAGGCGCCGATCGCCAGGTCGATCTCGGCCACGCGGGCCACCCGGCCGGCGTTGTGCGCCAGCCCGGGGTCGGTTTCGAGGTCGTTGCGGTCGATGGCGCGCATCAAGCGGCGAAAGATGCTGTCGCCGTTGCCGGCCACCAGCACATACGCACCACCGGCGCAGGCGTACGCATTGCTCGGCGCGATGCCCGGCAAGGCGCTGCCGGCCGGGCCACGCACGGCGCCAAAGGCGTCGTACTCGGGGAGCAGGCTTTCCATCACGTTGAACACGCTCTCGTACAGCGCCACGTCGATCACCTGGCCCTGGCCGCCGCCCACCTCGCGGTGGCGCAACGCCATCAGCACGCCGATCACGCCGTGCAGCGCAGCCAGCGTGTCGCCGATGCTCACGCCCACGCGCACCGGCACGCGGCCGGGTTCGGCCGTCAGGTGGCGCAGGCCGCCCATCGCTTCGCCCAGCACGCCAAAGCCCGGCTTGCCCGCATCGGGACCGGTTTGCCCGAAGCCCGAGATGCGCAACATGATCAGCTTGGGGTTCAGCGCATGCAGCGCATCCCAGCCCAGGCCCCAGGCTTCGAGCGTGCCGGGCTTGAAGTTCTCGACCAGCACGTCGGCCTCGGCCGCCAGCGCACGCACGGCGGCTTGGCCTGCGGCAGTGCGCAGGTCGAGCGCCACCGATCGTTTGTTGCGCGACTGCACCTCCCACCACACCGACGTGCCGTCGCGCAGCAGCCGCCATCTGCGCAGTGGGTCACCGCCTTCGGTGGGCTCGATCTTGATCACGTCGGCGCCAAAGTCGGCCAAGGTCTTGCCGGCGAATGGGCCCGCTATCAGCTGTCCGAGTTCCAGCACCCGCAGGCCCTGCAGGGCGTCGATTACCGCGCTCATGGTGCGCTCCTTGTTCTTTGGCGGCGCGCGCGCAGGCGGAGGTCGCCGCCCATCGTCTGGGTGTCGAAGAACTCGAAGCGCCTGGCTTCGGCCAGCGCCGGCAATGGCGGCAGCGCGGCCATGCCGCGGCCCGGGCCGATCAGCAGCGGCGCCAGGTAGACCAGCAGTTCGTCGACCGCGTCCTGCGCCAGCAGCGATGCGTTCAGCCGCTGGCCGGCTTCGACCTGCAGTTCATTCACGCCACGCGCGGCCAGGTCCTTCAGCACCGCGTCCAGGTCGACGCGGCCGCCAATGGCCGGCGCCGCGACCATCTGCACGCCCTGGTCGCGCAGCGCGGCGGCGGCGGCACTGTCGGCATCCAGCGTGTAGACCAGCACAGCGCCCGGCGGCTGCACGATGCGCGCGGCGGGCGGCAGTTCGGCCCGCGCGTCGATCACCACGCGCAGCGGCTGCTTCGGCGTGGGCACCTCGCGCACGTCCAGCCGCGGGTCGTCGGCCAGCACGGTGCCGATGCCGGTCAGGACGGCGCCGGCGCGGCGCCGCCAGCGGTGGCCGTCCTGCCGCGCCGCGGGGCCTGTGATCCACTGGCTGCGGCCGTCGTCGAGTGCGGTGCGGCCGTCCAGCGACGCGGCGATCTTCAGGCGCACGAATGGCAGCCCGCGCTGCATGCGCGACAGGAAGCCGACGTTGAGCGCGGCCGACTCGTCGGCACGCAGGCCCACGTCCACCGGGATGCCGGCCGCGCGCAGCCGGCGCAGGCCCTCGCCGCCGACCAGCGGGTTCGGGTCGCCCAGCGCCACGACGACGCGGGCGATGCCGGCCTCGACCAGCGCGCCGCAGCATGGCGGCGTGCGACCGTGGTGCGCGCAGGGTTCGAGCGTGACGTAGGCGGTCGCAGCGGCCGGGTCATGGCCCTGGGCACGGGCGTCGCGCAAGGCCATC
Source organism: Rubrivivax sp. (assembly GCA_031408155.1). GTDB lineage: Bacteria > Pseudomonadota > Gammaproteobacteria > Burkholderiales > Burkholderiaceae_C > Rubrivivax. The sequence goes on along the minus strand of JANOJJ010000241.1, from coordinate 636 downwards.
ACCTCGGCATGCGCCTGGCCAGCGGCCTGGGTGTGACCTTCGGCCGTCCAGCCCTTGCCCACCAGCACACAGCCCACGCGCGGATTAGGCTCGCTCAGGCCGATCGCTGCTTCGGCCAGTTGCAGCGCGCGCTGCATGCACCGGTCATCGAAGTCGGAGAACAGGCTGGCGTCGGGCATCGGGCGATTGTGCCGGTGAGCCGGCACCTGCAGCTGCGCGCCCGACCGTCGTGCCTGGCCAGTCGTGCCGACGACAGGGTCTCGCGCAGGCTGCCCTGCCGCAGCGCCGGTCTACGACGTCGGCGCACCCTCGGCCAGGGTGAAGTAGCGGATCGCGCCGATCAGGTTGTGCGTCTGCTGGTTCAGGCTCTGCGCCACTTTGGCGCTTTGTTCGACCAGTGCCGCGTTCTGCTGCGTCATGCCCTCGATCTGGCTGACCGAGCCGTTGACCTGTTCGATCCCGATCGCCTGTTCGTCGGCCGCGGCGTGGATGCGGGCGATCGAGTCGGTGATCGATTGGACCGACTCGACAATCTCCGCCATTGCGCGGCCGGCCGAGGCCACTTGTTCGTTGCCGGCCTCCACACAGGACACCGACGCCTCGATCAGTCCCTTGATCTCGCGTGCCGCACTCGCG
>JANOJJ010000225.1:0-2545 GCA_031408155.1 Rubrivivax sp. | reverse complement strand
CACCAGTCGGTGCACCCTTCAGCAAACAAGTTAGCACCTCACGAGTAACGTCCAACGCAACGGCAAAGGGAAATCATGCCCAATTACACCTACGGATCCCCACCCTTCGCGTCCACGACCTTCACCGTACCGGTGGCAGGTACCAGTGACGTGATCACCGCCAACGCTGCAGCGAATTTCACGATCAATGGCAACGGCGGCAACGATACGGTCACCACATCCAGCGGCAACGACACCATCACGACCGGCAGCGGCAGGGATGTGATCCGTGCCGGTGAAGGCAACAACACCGTGACTGCCGGCGACGGCACGAACAGCGTCACCAGCGGCCGCGGTGATGACACCATCACGACCGGTAGCGGCAATGACCTGATCCGAGCCGGTAATGGCAACAACACCGTCGACGGCGGCGACGGCACCAACTCCGTCACCACCGGCATCGGCGGCGACATCATCACTACCGGCAGCGGCGCGGACAGCATCGATTCCGGTGCCGGCAACGACACCGTGCAGAGCGGCGCCGGCAGCGACCGCATCATGGCTGGCGCAGGCAACGACGGCATCAATGCGGGCACCGGCGACGACACGATCACCCCCGGCGGCGGCATCGACGCGATCACCGGCGGCGGCGGCCACGACACCTTCATCTATGGCAGTCTTGCCGACGCCCGGCTCGGCGCCGACACCATCTCCGACTTTGGCACCTCTAGCCCGAAGCTGGCAGGCGAAGGCGACACGCTTGACCTGCGAGGCCTGGTCCATGAATTCACCGGCTTGCGCGGCGGTAACCTGGCCCAACTCGTGGCCAGCGGACATCTCGACTTCAGCGCCGGCGGCGGCGGCACGGTCATAAGCTTCGACAGCAACGGCAGCGCTGCCGGCGGCATCGTCGGAGTGCTCGTGACCCTGGTCGGCGTCCCGTTCGTGAGCGAGGCGACGGGGGTCAGCGTCTTCGGCGACAACATGCTGCTCTGACGCCAAACCGAGCCTCAGCGAGCCTCAGCGCTTGCCTGCCGTCTCGACGGCGATCCGGGTCGCATCACCCGACCCAGCACCGGCAGCCGCACGGCGGCCTGGTCGGGCTCCACCTGGTGGAAGTGGCGGATATCGATGCGCTGGCCCAGCGTTGCCATGGCCCGGTCACGCAGCTCGATGATCCACAGCGCTCCGACCCTGTAGCTCAGTGCCTGCCCTGGCCACGACAGGTAACGATCGACCTCGGTCAGGTGAGCGCAGGGCCCTCGTAACACGGCGAGGTGTCGGCCGCAAAGTGCTCGGGCATCGGCCGCATGCCGTAGCGCATGCCGTAGAGCGTGCGCGGCAGTTCGCCGAACAGCCGCGGCAGCTCAGGGTAGGTCCGCAGGCGGGCCCACCAGTACGAATCGAACATCCCGTGCACGCGCCGTGTCTCGGCCGCCGAGACGGCTGCGCGCGCGTTGCCGACGGTTCAGCAGCTGCAGCAGGCAGCACAGGACCAGCATCGTCGCGCGCCAGCCGTTCGAGGTCTGCGATCGCAAGTCCGGCTCCCAGGCAACGCCGGCCGGGCCCGGCGCCGGCCCGATAGCGGCCCGATAGTGAAGGTCGCTCTTATCGTCAATGCCGGTCAGCGCAGCGGAATCGGCGTGCCTCGGTCGACCGAAACCGCCGTCACGCTGTTTTGCGGCGAGCCTTCGATCACGCGTTCGGAATAGGTCAGGTAGACCAGCGCGTTGCGCTTGCTGTCGACCATGCGCACGATGCGCAGCTTCTTGAACAGGATCGACATCCGTTCGCTGAACACTTCTTCCTGCTGCGGCAGCGGCTTGGCGAAGATGATCGGCCCGACCTGACGGCAGGCGATCGAGGCCTCGGCCTTGTCTTCGGCCAGACCGAGTGCGCCCTTGATGCCACCCGTCCTGGCACGCGACACGTAGCAGGTGACACCCGCGACCTTGGGGTCGTCGTACGCCTCGACGACGATCTTGTGGTCCGGGCCAATGAGCTTGAAGACGGTGTCGACTTCGCCAATGGACTCAGCGGCGCCGGCGGAGGCGACCAGTGCAGCCAGGGTCAGCAGCAGCAGCGCAGGCGCGGCCATCGTCGTCGGGGTCATCGCGGGCCTCTTTCACGGGATCGGTGGCGTGCATTGTGGCGACCTGGTCATCGGCCCCAAGCGGGGAGGTTGGGCGCGGAGGCTGGGGTCCGCGCGGAGGATGGCGGAGGATGGGGTCAGGTCTCCCATTTCCCTTCCTCGACGTTACGCTGTTCGTGGCGAATCGATAGAGTCGCGGGACGGCGACGGCACTGCCCCGGCACGCGGGGCTGTCGGGCTCGCATGTCAGCCGGTTGAACGGGGACGATGGGAAATGGGAGACCTGACCCCGGCGCCCGCGGCGCCCGACGTTAAAACGAACGCTAAACTAACGGCCCGCGTCCCCAGGCACCAGCGTACAGCCGCACTGCTGTTCACCCACAGCCCGCCATGATCGAACAGGTGTTTGCCTCACTGGGCTTGTTGATCTGCGCCGCGCTGGCGTTGCGCATGGTGCTGGGCCCTGAACGGCAG
>JANOJJ010000220.1:0-13575 GCA_031408155.1 Rubrivivax sp. | reverse complement strand
GGACGATCGAGGCGTGGCCGCGATCGATCGCCGGCTGTACGACCAGTCGCTGCCGGCACCCGCGGCCTACGACGCCGTCGTTCGCGCCTGGCTGGCCTGCGTCTGGCGGCTCAGGCCCACGTGCGCACACCTGCTGCGCTGGGACGACCTCGGGCGCGAGCTGCACATGCACAGCCTGCCGCTGGCGCAGGACGGGGACCGTGCCCGATCGGTGCCGCGTGGCGCGCTCGGCGACGCTTGAGCGACGGCCGCGCGTCAGGCGCCAAGGCCCGTCTTCGGTTGGCCGAGGTTGCGTGCGAACAGGCCGAACAGGCGCTCCCAATGGCGCTCGGACGCGGCCTTGTCGTAGCAGGCACGCTGCGGAAAGACGAAACCATGCTCGACCGCCGGGTACCACTCGATGCGGTAGCGCGCGCCCACCGCGTCGAGCGTGTCCTGCAACTGCTTGATGTCGGCCGGCGGTGCCCACTTGTCGATCTCGGCGCAGGCGAAGTAGCTCTCGCAGCGCAGGCGCGCCGCCACCCGGTGCGGTGAATCGTCCTTCTCGGTGGCCATGTTGGCGCCGTGGATCGACGCGATGCAGGCAATGCGATCGGGGTGGGCCGCCGCCGCCCAGACCACGAACGGCCCGCTCATGCAGTAGCCCACCGCACCGATGCGCGTGGCGTCGGCCTGGGGATCAGCGTCGACGAAGTGCAGCAGGGCCTGGGTGTCGAAATCAGTGGTGGCGGCGTCCAGCGTGTGCATCAACGAGAACATCTGCGCCAGGCCCTCTTCGTTGCGCTCCTTCAGCCAGAAGTCGCGCGACACGCGGTAGTACAGGTTGGGCAGGACCACGAAGTAACCCACCGACGCCAGCCGGCGCGCCATGTCGTGCAGTTCCTCGCGCTTGCCTGGCGCATCCATGTAGAACAGCACGACCGGGAACGGGCCGCCCTCTTCGGGATGGACGACGAAGCTGTTCATCGCGCCGGCGGCGGTGGGGATGTCGATCTGGTGTTCGATCATGACGATGTGTGGTTGATGCGGTCCGGAGCACGAGTCTGACATGCGCGACCCTTGCAGCCGCGGCCGCGCCCCGGTTCACGCCCGGCGCGCTGTGCGCCGGCGCGATCAGGCCCGCAAGCGCGGCGCCGCGGCGGTCATGCGCGCGACCGCATGTCAGCTGTCGGCAGTGAACCCGATGGCCTTGACCAGCGGACCCCACTTGTCTGAATCGGCCTTCAGCATCGCCGCCAGTTCGGCTGGCGTCGACGACCTGGCTTCCAGCCCCATCAGCGCCAGGCCGTCCACGGTGTCGCGGTCGGCCAGCGCTGCGCGCAGCGCAGCATTGGCGCGCTGCACCACCTCGGGCGCGGCCTTGGCCGGCAGGTAAAAGCCGAACCATTCGCTGTAGCTCATGTCCTTCAGGCCCTGTTCGAGCAGCGTCGGCGTGTCGGGTGCGAACTTGCTGCGCGCAGCACCGGTGGCGGCCAGCAGTCGGCACTTGCCGGCGGCCACATGCTGGGTGAACTCGCCGATCGGGCCCGACACCGCCTGCAACTGGCCGCCGATCATCTCCAGGATCGCCGGCTGCGTGCCGCGATACGGCACATGCTTGATGTCGATGCCCGCGGCACGTCCGAGCAGCACGCCGATGAAGTGCGGCACCGAGCCCGCCGCCGGCGAGCCGAAGTTGGCCTGCGCCGGATTGGCCTTGCACCAGGCCAGGAAGTCGTTGATGGACTTGACCGACGCCGGCACCGCGGGCCCGACCGCAAAGCCGAAGTCGAAGGTGCAACCCAGGCTCACCGGCGTCAGGTCGGCCACCGGGTCGTAGCTCAGCTTCTTGTAGATGTAGGGGTAGATGCCCAGCATCGACATCGGCGTCTGCAGGATCGCGCTGCCATCGGGCGCCATGCCGCGCACGCCCTGGATCGCGATCTGCCCGCCGGCGCCGGTGCGGTTCTCGACCAGCACGCTCTTGCCGTAACCCGGCGCCAGCTTGGCCGCCACGCGGCGGCAGATCGTGTCCGAGGTGCCACCGGGCGGAAAGCCGGTGATGATCCTCACGCTGTCGAATGCGGCCTGCGCCCAGCCGCGCGAGGCCAGGCCGGACAGCACGGTAGATGCTGCAGTGGATCGGATCAGCGCACGGCGCGTCAGGGTCATGGACGAGGCTCCATCAAGGATTCAGCGACGGCGAGGCAATCGCAGTCCGCAAGCATCGGGCCGGTCCCCCGCGAGCACACAGGGGGGAAGCCCGTAGCCTGCCTGGCCTACTCGCCCTTGAACCGAGGCTCGCGCCGCTCGGCCATCGCCGCCACGCCTTCGCGGAAGTCGGCGGTCTTGAATTGCGCATTCTGCTCGGCGCTTTCACGTGCCACCGCGTTGCGGATTTGATCGACCAGGCCCTGGCGCAGCGTGACGCGCGTCGACCGCACCGCGATCGGGGCCGAGATGGCGACCTCGCGCGCCAGCTTGTGCGCTTGCGCGCGCACCTGGTCCTGCGCCACCAGCAAGTCGGCCAGGCCGATCGCCAGCGCCTCGTCGCCGCCGATACGGCGACCGGTGTAGAACAGCAGCGCAGCCTTTTGCACACCCACCAGCCGCGGCAAGGTGACGCTCAGGCCGAAGCCCGGGTGAAAGCCGAGCCGGTTGAAGTTGGCCGAGAAGCGCGCCTCGGCGCAGGTGACGCGGAAATCGGCCACCAGCGCCAGCCCCAGGCCGCCGCCCACCGCCGCGCCATGCACCGCGGCCACCACCGGCTTGGTGCAGGAGAACAGCCGGATCGCCTCGGCATACAAGGGGTTGAGCGCGCGCGGGCTGCGGTGTTCGGGGTTCGCGTCGCGGTTGGCGAAGTTGGCGCCGGCGCAGAAGGCCGTGCCCTGTGCAGCCAGCACGATGGCGTGGCAGCGGCGGTCGGCTTCGAGGTCCTCGAAGGCGTCGGCCAGATGCTGGATCAGCGCGATGTCGAAGAAGTTGTGCGGCGGCCTGCGGATTTCCAGCGTCGCCACGGAGTCTTCGAAGGACAGATCGATATCGGGGCTGGAATCGCTCATGGGGTCTCCGCTGGCGTTGAGTTCAGGACAGCGCGCGCAAGCGCTTGGCCGTCAGTGCCGGCCAGAAGCCTGTCGCCCGTTCGACGATCGCAGCGCGGCCGAGTTCGCCGGCCCAGCTGGCATCACTGCCGAACTCTTCGCGCCATGCCCACAGGCGGCGGGTGGCGAAGTGCAGCGCATGCTCCTGCGTGAAGCCGATCGCGCCATGCACCTGGTGCGCAATTGCCGTGCCGCGGGTGGCGGCTTCGCCGCAGCGCACCTTGGCCACGGCCGCGCTGAACCACCCCGCGTCGCCATCGATCGTGCCCGGCAGCGGCAGGTCGTTGGCGGCCACCAGCGCCGCGATGCGCGCCGCCGCCACGTCGCCAGCCAGCAGGGCCAGGTTGTGCTGGACCGCCTGGTTCTTGCCGATCGGCTTGCCGAACTGCACGCGTTCGCCGGCATAGCGCACGGTCTGTTCGAGCATCCACTCGAGCGCGCCGGCCATCATCGCGCAGCGCGCCACCGCCCCCAGCGTCCACACCGGTTGCGCCAGCGGCAGCGGGTTGGCGGCCACGGCGAGGCAGCGCGCGTCATGCAGCAGCAGCGTGTCCGACGGCAGTCCGGCGCTGTTGGTATGTGGCAGCAGCGACACGCCCGGGCGGCGCAGGTCGAGCAGGACCAGTTGCCCCGTCGCGCCGGCGCTGCCGGCCAGCGAGACCAGCGCGGCCCGTGCATGCCGCGCCCACGGCACGTGATGCGCCGTGCCGCTGATCAACACCGAGGCGCCGTCGTCGCGTGCGAGCAGCGTGTTGCAGCGGCCTTGTTCGATCAGCGTCAGGGGACCCTCGGCCAGGTCAGGCACCTGCAGGCCGGCCTGCGACAGCAGTTGCGCCGCGACCATCGTTTCGGCCAGCGGCAGCGGCACCTGCCAGGCGCCCAGGCCGCGCAGCACCGGGTAGGCCGCGGGCCAGCCCAGGCCCAGGCCGCCAGCGGCCGGCGTCGCCAGCATCAACGGCCAGCCGGCGTCGATCACCCGCTGCCACAGCCCGCGATCGATGACACCGGTCTCGGCGCGTTCGCGCGCGCCTTTGTCGACCTGCTCGGCAAACAGCCGCGCGACGCTGTCGGCAATCAGGGTGTCGTCCTGGTCAGCAGTGCTCATCTCAGCTCGAGTCCCTTGGCAATGATCCCGCGCAGGATCTCGCGCGTGCCACCGCGCAGCGAGAACGAAGGCACCGCCAGCGTCGCGTAGCGCATCGCTTGCGCGAGTGTGGAAGCCGGGTCGACCAGGCCGCCGAACAGGTCGTGCGCGATGTCGGGCATGGCCTGCTCGACCAGCGCGCCCTGGTCCTTGACCAGCGCTGCGGACTGCGCCGGGTTGTCGCCACGCGACAGCATCACGGCCACGCCGAGCGACATCTGGCGCAGCGTGCCGTACTGCGCCACGATGCGGCCGATCGCCGTCGCATGACGTGGATCGTTGGCGTCGGCGGCATCCAGCATCTCCAGCAGCAGCTGGGTGCTGCTGAGATAACGCTCGGGGCCGCTGCGCTCGAAGGCAAGTTCGGCGCCGACTTGCTTCCAGCCGTCGCCTTCGGACCCGATCAGGTTGTCGTGCGGCACCAGCACGTCGTCGAAGGTGACCTCGTTGAAGTCGTGCTCGCCGAGCTGGTTGATGATCGGCCGCACGGTCAGGCCCGGCATCTGCATGTCGACCAGGAACTGCGACATGCCGGCGTGGCGGTTCTCGCCCTTGTCACCGGTGCGCACGAGCGCGATCATGTAGTGCGCGCGGTGCGCGCCGCTGGTCCAGACCTTGCGACCGTTGATGACCCAGCCTTGCGCCGTGCGCTCGGCCCGGGTGCGAATCGAGGCCAGGTCCGAGCCCGAGTCGGGCTCACTCATGCCGATGCAGAAGAAGGCTTCGCCGCGCGCGATCTGCGGCACGATGCGCGGCGCCAGCGTGTCGCTCGCGTAGCGCATCAGCAGCGGGCCGCTTTGCCGGTCGGCCACCCAGTGCGCGCCGACCGGGGCGCCGGCGGCCAGCAGCTCTTCGAGCACCACGTAGCGCTCGAGCGAGCTGCGCTCGTGGCCGCCGTAGCGCCTGGGCCAGGTCATGCCGATCCAGCCGCGCTCGCCCAGCAGGCGGCTGAAGGCGGCGCTGGCGCCCGACCAGTTGCGGTTGCGCCCCGACGGCGGGATGTCCTTCATCGCCAGCGCCAGGAAGTCGCGCACCTCGGCGCGCAGGGCCACGCACTCGGGCGGCAGCGAACCGGGGTCGATCAACAGGCCCTGCATGCGACGGTCTCCTCGTTGGAGCAGGTCATTCTGGATGCGATTTGTTTGCTGGGCAACAAATATCTGTGCTAGCTTACGCTGCCCGATCAGCCTCGGCAGACACGTCGGCGACAGGAGCAGCGCATGCAGGGCACGGCAAAGCGACGGACCGGACCCCTGGCCGGTGTGCGCATCCTCGACCTGACTGCGGTGGTGCTGGGCCCGCTGGCGACGCAGATCCTGGGCGACTACGGCGCCGACGTGATCAAGCTCGAGCCACCCGAAGGCGACCTGATGCGCGCCAACGGCGTGTCGCGCCAGCGCGGCATGAGCTCGATCTTCATGGCCCTCAACCGCAACAAGCGGTCGCTCGCGATCGACCTCAAGCGTCCCGAAGGCGTGGCCGCCGTGCAGCGCCTGCTGCCCACGGTCGACGTGCTGGTGCACAACATGCGCAGCGCGGCGATCGAGCGCCTGGGCCTGGGCTACGGCGCCTGCGCGGCGGTCAACCCGCGGCTGATCTACTGCGTGGCCACCGGCTTCGGCGAAGACGGGCCCGACGCCGGCAAGCCGGCCTTCGACGACGTGATCCAGGCCGCCTGCGGCCTGGCCAGCCTGATCGGGCACGACAGCGGCCAGCCCGACTACGTGCCCTCGCTGATCGCCGACAAGACGACGGGCCTGGCGCTGGCCAATGCCGTGATGGCGGCGCTGTTCGAGCGCACGCGCAGCGACCAGGGCCAATACGTCGAGGTGCCGATGTTCGAGACCATGGTCGCCTTCATGCTGGCCGAACACCTGGGCGGCCTGAGCTTCGAGCCGGCGATCGGCGGCGCCGGCTACGCGCGGCTGCTGGCCGGCGGCCGCAAGCCCGCAGCCACACGCGACGGCTTCGTCGCGCTGCTGCCCTACACCGCCGAGCACTGGAAGAAGTTCTTTGCCCGTGCCGGGCGCGACGACCTGAGCGCCAAGTATGGTGTCGACGACCGCCATGCGCGCAACGCGCGCGTGGGCGAGATGTACGCCGACATGATCGCGATCACGCGGCTGCTGTCCAGCGCCGAACTGCTGGCGCTGTGCCTCGAACTCGACATTCCGGCCACGCGCATCCACCGCATCGACGACCTGCTCGAGCACCCGCACCTGTTGGCGGTGGGCCTGTTCGAGCGCAGCGTCCATCCGAGCCAGGGTCCGATCGTCAGCGTACGCCCGCCGACGCGCTTTGCGCGCACGCCGGCCGAGCTCGCACTGCCGGCGCCGCTGCTGGGCGAACACAGCCAGGCCGTGCTGGCCGAGGTCGGCTACAGCGCCGACGAGTTGAGCGCACTGGTCGCCGCCCGAATCATCACCACCACCGAGACAAGCCCATGAACCCGATCACGTCGCTCGTCAAACACGTCCTGCTGGCTGCGGCGCTGCTGGCGCCGGCCCTGGCCCAGGCCCAGACCCAGGCGCCGGGATTTCCGAGCAAGGCGATCAGGATCCTGGTGCCGTTCACAGCCGGCAGCGGGGCCGATTCGGCGTCGCGCTTCTATGGCGAACACCTGGGCAAACTGTTCAACCAGCAGGTGCTGGTGGAAAACCGCCCCGGCGGCAGCGGCGTGGTGGCGGTGCAGGCCACGCGCCTGGCACCGGCCGACGGCCACACCATCCTGATGGGCAGCAATTCGCCGGCGGTGGTCAACGCCATCACGATCAAGAACCTGCCCTACGACCCGTTCAAGGACCTGCGGCCGCTGTACGGCATCGCCATCAGCCCGGTGGCCTTTACCGTCAGGGCTGACTCGCCCTACCGGACCATGGCCGACCTGGTCGCCGCGGCGAAGAAGGACAACCGCCCGCTGCAGCTGGGCAACTATTCGGCCGGCTACCAGTTGGTGGCGGCATGGCTGGGCACGGCCAGCGGCCTGCCGGTGACGCACATCCCGTACAAGGGCGGCGCGCAGATGCTGACCGACGTGGTCGGCGGCCAGCTCGAGGTCGGCGTGATCGACTTCACCGGCACCGTCGAGCTGCTCAAGGGCGGCCGGCTGCGCGTGCTTGCGATCACCGCCGACAGGCGCGACGCCAAGTACCCCGACATCCCGACGATGAAGGAAAGCGGCTTCGCCGACTTCGAGACCTGGGTCTGGTCGGCCTTCTTCATGCGCGCCGACACGCCCGACGACGTGGTCGACAAGCTTGCCGCGGCGATGCAGAAGGTGATGACGTCGGATGCCGGCCGGGCCTATCACGCCGGCCTGCCGTCGACCGCGATGGCGATGGGACCGAAGGAGCTGGGCGAGTTCCAGCGCCGTGAGTTCGAACGCTTCAAGAAGGTGGCCGACGCGGCCGGCATCAAGCCGGAATGAACCCGCTGCCAAGGCGGCCTTCGGCGCCGGCTGGTGGTGTGGTGCGTGCGCCGCGGCGCACGCAGGCCGGCCGCCGCGAGGAGGCCGAACGCCGCTTGCTCGAAGCCGCGCTGCAGATCGTGGCCCAGCGCGGCACCGTGCGCATGACGCTGGCCGAGGTCGGCCAGGCCGCCGGCTACAGCCGCGGGCTGCCGGCGCACCGCTTCGGCAGCAAGGCCGGCCTGGTGCGCGCGCTGGCCGGCTACATCGGCGAAAGGTTCGGCCAGCAGCGCGAAAAAGGCGCAGCGCTGGCGCCCGGGCTGCTGGCCATCAGCGGCAACATCCACTTCTACTTCGCGCGCAAGGGCGGCGCCTGGACCGCCACGCGCGCGCTGCTGGTGATGATGACCGAGGCCTGCATGGATCCTGCCTCTGAGTTGCGCCACGAGGTGGCGGCCTACAACCGCACGGCGCTGGCCTGGTTCGAGCAGCATGTCCGCATCGGCATCGACAACGGCGAGATCGCCGCCGACAACGAGCCTGCGGTCACGGCCGTGATCCTGCTGGGGGCCATGCGCGGCGTAATGCTGCAGTGGCTGGTGGACGACCGCATCGAGCTCGGCGCCGTGCGCGACCGTTTGCTGCAGATCGTGCAGCGGGTCCTGCGCGCACCCGGTGCCTCTGAAGGCACGGCGGGCCCACCGGCGCTGGATGATCGCGTCTCGAGGCTGCCGGCCGCCGTCGTGCGGGTGGCGCGCAAGCGCACGCTCGTCTAGTCACCAACCATTGGCAGCCTGGACAAGCGGGCTGATCGACCTCGGCAAGCCGCCGCGCAACGACTCGGGTGGCGCTGGCGGCGCCAGGTCCGCCGGCGACGTCCTGCCCTGCTGCCAGGCCACGCTGGGCGGTGGCCGGCTCGGCACCACGTTCATGCAGAATCGGCCGCGAAAGGCAGGAGTCAACATGACCTACCAGTGGGGCCCGCAGGGCCCCGCCTTCGAGTTTCCGACCTGCTATCGCGTCGAGAACCGGTTCCTGACCTTGCGTGCCGCGGCGTTGATCGTGACCGCGCTGGTGATCCTGTGGGTGGCGCTGGCGGAGCCCGACGCCGTGCCCGGCATTGCGATTCTGGCCAGCCGTGTCACGCGCGGCAGCAGCACGCCGCATGTGCTGGTCGCCCTGCTGCTGATGGTTCTGGGCTTGATCGACCTGTGGGCGGCTGCGCGCCAGCGTCGAGTCTTGCTGGTGCCAGGGCAACCGGCGTCGTTGACGAACGACCTGGTGCGCCAGTCCAAGGGGGTCAGCGCCGGCGCCGCCTGGTTGTCGCAGGTGCTGGCCAGCGGCATGGTTCCAACGCCCGAGTTGAGCGGGCCGTACCGGGACGTCTTGCGTGCGGTGGCGCCGCAGGTCGCCGAGGCGCCGGCGTGCCTGCAGGCCTACTTGTCGGTGCGCCTGGCCCATCTGCTGTTTGGCGCCGGGCTGCTGCTGGGGCTGGGGCTGACCTGGCTGGCGGTACCGCAGCCGGCCACGCTGGGGTTGGCGACCTTGTTCTACAGCGCATTGGCCGCCGCCCTGGTCGCGCGCAGCGCCTGGATCACCAAAGCCGCGCCGAGCCCGGTGGCGGTGGGGGCGGCATTGGCCCTGGCCGCGATCGTCGGCCTGCTGATCGGCGGCTTCGGCGCGCAGTTGCCCTACATCGGCAAGCTGGCCAACCTGGGCTTGCCGGTAGCCACGGCGGCTGTGCTGGTGTGCTTGCTGCTGATCGAAGGCGTGGGCCTGTTGGCGGGTCGGGTCGGGATCGACCCTCCGCCCCAGGGCACGTTGGCGGCAGCCGAGGCCACGGTCGGGCTGGTGGCCGAGCCCGAGCGCCTGATGCAGGAGATCGAGCGTGAACTGCACAGCTACTGGACCGAGGGCATCCCCAACCGCCGCCATGCCTGGCAGACGTCGCTGGCCGACCTGAAGTCCGACGGCGCACGCTTCTCGGCCACGGTGCTCGAGGAGTCGCAGCCGGTGCTGCCGATCGACCAGCACGACGCCATCGCCGCGCCGGCGGGAGCGCGGCGCCGGTGGCTGCTGGTTCTGGACAGCCTGGGCCTGCTGTTGACTCTGGTCGGCTGCGGACTGTGGGTCCGCCTGGCGCATAACCAGATGCAGGATGCGGCGTCACCGTTGACGCCGGCGGCGTCGGCTCTGGTGCTGATGGTGGCCGGCGGTTATGCCTTGCGCGTCGGTCACCTGCTGTGGAGCCGTATCGAGGTCGAGTCGACGTTGCTGTGGCTGCGATGCACAGGCGACACCGACGCCGCTGCCTTGCCGACGCGCGAGCGCCGCGCCGACACGGCCGAGTTGTTGTCCATGCAGTTGCGTATGGCGGTGGTGCGTGCGCGGTCGGTGTTTTATGCCGCGGCCGACCATGTGGTGGGCAACCGCACCCTTACGCACCTGTCCGGCGACGAGGCCGTGGCCCGGCGCAGCGTGCAACAGGTGCGCGCCTACGCCGAGCGGCTGCCCGGCGGCGCTGCAGCCGACGTTCGGCCGGCCGGAGCGTCGTTCAACCCCGCAAGGCCCGCCGTGCCCGCAGCGGAACCGGCGCGAGTTCAAACTCGGTTTTGTGCTGCGTGCGGCACGGCGGCGACCGCCGGCGCGCGCTTCTGCCAGCGTTGCGGCGAACCGATGCGTCAGGGCTGAACGGCGGCGCCCGAGCGCCATCACGACGCTTGTGTCGGCGCGTCCTGGAGTTACCCGCCCGGCGCTACGATCGTCCGGCGGCGCTTGGAGCATTCATATGCCTGACACAAAAGGCGGCGGTATCGCGGCCGCTGGAGCTGACGTATGAACTGCACTGAATTCAGCGAAATGCTGGAACAAGCGATGGCACGCAAGGATCGCATGGGCGAGAGCTGAGATGACTGCACAAGATTGTCCTGTCATTAGTTTCTGTGTAACCTGTAGAAACCGGCTGTGGCAACTGCGACAGACGCTCGGCATGAACCTCGCGGCGTTGACCGGAAGTCATAATATTGTCCTGATCGACTATGCGTCGAGTGACGGCCTTTCGAGTTGGATTTGGACCAACTTCGAAAAGGACTTGCGACATGGGCGGTTGACTTTCTTCGAGGTGATGAATCAAGTCAACTGGAGCGTGTCAAAGGCCAAGAATCTGGCTCACAGACTTGCTGCAGGGTCGTATCTGTTCAATCTCGACGCCGACAACAAAATATCCGACACCGATATCAGACACATTGAGCACGCAGCGTCACTCGGAGTTTCCTGTCATCAGTTTACCGGGGTATTTCCAGACGGATCATATGGACGGATCGGCATACCCAGGGATCTATTCGAGAAACTCGGCGGCTACGACGAGGCCATGTTGCCAATGGGTGCCCAGGACGGTGACCTACTGACCAGAGTATTCAGGTCGGGACACAAGATAATAAGGTTGCCAGCGCCTGCAGACTCAGCGATTCAGAACACGCTGGAAGACAAGATGAGAGAGATACCCGCGGCTGGCGCATCGCCCAGGGACTATTACAAACTGATGAATCGATTCAATCGATCGATGTCGAAACTCAAGCTTGAATTCGAAGGTCCTTATCGGCTGGGCGGCTACAGTTCCTACAGGGGCCGATTGAACGGTGAGTTGGTACTGGTTGACGGCTTTAACAACGTTTCAAAGTTGACCGACTAGTTGGACCTGAAAGGCCTGTTGCGCCCACTTTCTGCCCAGGATTGGCTATTCGAGCACGACTCTCGGAAAGTAGAACGAAACGACCCAGTTCGGCACGTCGACGATCGAGCTGATGCGCAGATCCGCGCACACACTGCAAAGCATGTAGGCGTCGATCGGCGAATAGCCGAAACGCCGGCTCAACAGGTCGACCATCTCTGAGACCGCCGTGCGCGCGCACACCATCAGATCGGGGCCGATGCCGGTCGTCACCTCGTAGCCCTTCTTGTCGAAGTGACTGCTCACCGGACCGGGCGTAACGTAGCGCGGCGAGCGCAGATTGGCGCCCTTGACCAGGTCGAACTTGAGCGCGACGTCGATCGCTGTCTCGATCGCCGTGCCGCACACCTCGCCGTCGCCCTGGGCCGCATGCGTATCACCAACGGAAAAGATCGCCCCGGCGACCTCGATCGGTAGGGTGAGCTCGACGCCCTCTGTGATGTCGCGGACATCCATGTTGCCACCGACGTTGCGCGGCGGGATGATGCTGTGCAGGCCAGGCGCAGCCGGCGCGACCCCGATCGTTCCGCACATCGGCCTGAGCGGCACGCGTCCTCCGGGCCCGTACATCGCCGGCGCGAGGCCGGGATCGTAGTTCCAGTGGTGCAGCCTCGCGTCCGGGAACTGGTCGGTGAGCAAACCGAAGCCCGGAATGTTGCCGGTCCAGCCCCAGCCCGACGGGCGGAACGACAGGACGGTGATCTTCAGCGCGTCGCCCGGCTCAGCGCCGTCGATGTAGACCGGCCCGGTTACTGGATTGACGCGCGCGAGGTCAAGCGTCTTCAGGTCGGCCGAAGTCGAGCTCCGCGTCAACTGGCCAGACGACGCGTCGACGACTTCGAAATGGACCGTCTCACCGGGAGCGATCTTCAGGCGCGGAGCAAACGCGTTGTTCCAGCCGTGGTGAATGTGCTGCCGGTGGATGGTGTGGTGCTTGTGTGCATCTGTGCTCATGGGTCGATCCCCTACACCGCGACGGTCAGGGCGCCGTCGATCACCAGGTTGGTGCCCGATATGCGGCTGGCCACCGGGCTCGAGAGGAACACGACACCGCTTGCCACCTCAGCTGGGGTTCCGAACCTTCCGGTCGGATTTACTTTGAGCGTTGACGCGTACAGATCCGGCAGGTTCTTCTCGATCGACTGCCAGATGCCGCCGTCGAAGTAGGTATTGCCTGGTGAAACGCAGTTCACCCGGATGCCCTTGGCGACGAGAGATCGGCTCAATCCCTTGGCGTAATGGATCAGCGCGGCCTTGAACGCGCCATAGGAGCCTGCGGCGAAATCGACCTCGAACCCGGAAACGCTCGAAATCAGCACGACCGAGCCAGCTGTCGATTTCTCGAGGAAGGGCAGCGCCGCCGCCACGGCATTGACGCTATGCATCATGTCGACTCGAAACGCCTTCTCCCAAGTTTCGGCCGTGTCGCCGACGGCAAGCGCGCTGACGTTGCAGACGAGCGCGTCGATGCCGGCGAGCTCGGCGGCGCTCGCCGAGATCCATTCGGTCAATGCCGGCCCGTCGGCCACATCGACTGCGCGCCCGAAGGCCTTGACGCCCTTGGCCTTCAATGCGGCCACTGTCGAGGCAACCTCCGCGGCATTGCGCGCGCAGATCGAGACGCTCGCGCCTTCGGCGGCGAAGGCTTCCGCGACTGCCCGGCCGATCCCCTTGCTTCCACCGGTAATGAGTACCCGCTTGCCCTTGAGTCCGAGGTCCATGTCAGTTCTCCTTGGTCCGTGGATGGGCAGGTCGTTTGGCCATCTCGAATCGAGTATCTCATCGTGGTCGGCGTTGGCAAGACATGGCTCCGCTCATTGGGGCAACGCTGAACAGTCCTGCCCTGTTGAGCAGCGCGCAGCGAACTTGCAGCAGCACGTTGGCGCCATGCCGGCTCGACTGCTTGTCGCCATTCCTCTTCGTGAGATACGGGGTCGGGTCTCCCATTTCCCGCAATCAACCGGACGACAGGCGAAACCGACAACCCCGTACGCTGCGGCAGCGCAGCTACCGTCATGCCGCGCTTCCAATACGCAGCGAACAGCCTATCGTCGAGGAGGGGAAATGGGAGACCTGACCCCATGGGCTCCCGGAGGAGAGACCTGATAAACATCTAGCCCGCGAGGTCGGCCTCCGTTCACAGAGCTATCGTTTGGATTGCGATTCAACCGATGGCATCCACGAAGGAGACCGACATGGAACTGTATGCGGGGAT
>JANOJJ010000199.1:0-2655 GCA_031408155.1 Rubrivivax sp. | reverse complement strand
ACTTCAACCGCAAGCTCAGCGGCCTCTTTGGTGGCAAGGGTGGCGGCCCCGGCCGGCCGAACCCGGAACAACGGCCCAGCGGTGGCGGCCCCTACCAGCCCGACTTCAAGAGCGCGGGCATCGGCATCGGCCTGGTCAGTGGCGTGGCGCTGCTGATCTGGCTCGGCAGCGGCTTCTACATCGTGCAAGAAGGTCAGCAGGCCGTCGTCACTTCGTTCGGCAAGTACAGCCACACCGTCGAGGCCGGTTTCCAGTGGCGATTCCCGTACCCGTTCCAGGCTCACGAGTCGGTATCCGTCACGCAGTTGCGGTCGGTCGAGGTTGGGCGCAGCACCGTGGTGCAGGCCACGGGCCTGCGCGACTCGTCGATGCTGACGCAGGACGAGAACATCGTGGACATCCGCTTCACCGTGCAGTACCGGCTGAGCGATGCCCGCAACTACCTGTTCGAGAACCGAAGCCCTGACGACGCGGTGGTCCAGGCCGCCGAATCCGCGGTGCGCGAGATCGTCGGGCGCAGCAAGGTCGATTCGGTGCTGTACGAACAGCGAGACGCGCTCGCAGCCGATCTTGTCAAGTCGGTCCAGGCTCAGATCGACCGCCTCAAAGCCGGCATCGTGATCTCCAACGTCAACGTGCAGAACGTGCTCGTGCCCGACGCGGTGCAGACGGCCTTCAATGATGCGGTCAAGGCCGGCGCCGATCGCGACCGCTTCCGCAACGAGGGTCAGGCCTACGCCAGCGACGTGGTGCCAAAGGCTCGCGGCACCGCCTCACGACTGCTCGAAGAGGCCGAGGGCTACCGTTCGCGTGTGGTGGCGCAGGCCGAGGGTGACGCGCAGCGCTTCCGCTCGGTGTTGACCGAATACCAGAAGGCGCCGCAGGTCACGCGTGAACGGCTCTACCTCGAAACCATGCAGCAGGTCTATTCCAATGTCACCAAGCTGATGGTGGACAGCCGCTCGGGGTCCAACCTGCTCTACCTGCCGCTTGACCGACTGCTCGGCGGCGGTCCGGCCGCTGGCGCCTCGGCACCGACGCTGTCGGTCGTACCGGCTCCGACCGAGAACCAGTCCGCCGTCGGCGGCACCGATGTGCGCTCGCGCGATGGTGCGCGCACGCGCGATCGCGAAGGACGTTGAGGCTCACCCGTCATGAATCGAATCGGACTCATTGTTGGCGGCGCACTGGTGGCATTGATGCTGCTGTCGTCGACCCTCTTCATCGTCGACCAACGGCAACTGGCCGTGATCTACGCCCTTGGCGAAATCAAGGAGGTGGTCACCGAACCGGGTTTGAAGTTCAAGCTGCCGCCACCGTTTCAGAACGTCGTCTTCCTCGACAAGCGGGTGCAGACCCTGGACAGCCCCGAGACCCGGCCGATCTTCACCGCCGAGAAGAAGAGCCTGGTGATCGACTGGCTGGTCAAATGGCGCATCGCCGAGCCGCGTCAGTTCATCCGCAACAGTGGCGTTGACCTGCGCAACCTCGAAAGCCGGCTCAGCCCGGTGGTTCAGGCCGCCTTCAACGAGGAGATCACCAAGCGCGACGTTCGAGCCGTGCTCTCCGGCGAGCGCGACAAGATCATGCAGGACGTGCGCAGCCGCCTTGCCGACGAAGCCAAGGCCTTCGGTATCGAGATCGTCGACGTGCGCATCAAGCGGGTCGACTTCGTCGCCGACATCACCGACTCGGTCTACCGCCGCATGGAGTCCGAGCGCAAACAGGTGGCCAACCAACTGCGCTCGCAAGGCGCAGCCGAAGCCGAGAAGATCCGTGCCGATGCCGACCGCCAGCGCGAGGTGATCGTCGCCGAGGCCTACCGCGACTCGCAAAAGATCAAGGGCGAGGGCGATTCGAAGGCCTCGGCGCTGTATGCCGACGCCTTCAATCGCGACCCGCAGTTTGCGCAGTTCTATCGCAGCCTCGAGGCCTATCGTGCCACCTTCCGCAGCAAGTCCGACGTGATGGTGCTCGACCCGAACAACGAGTTCTTCAAGGCCATGCGCGGCGGTGCGGGCGTCTCGCCGGCGGCGGCAGGAGCCAAGGGCAAGTAGGCTGGCCGCGGCGCACTGCGATGCTCGAATGGCTGGTGGGCGCCTTGGCGCTGATGCTGGTGCTCGAAGGGCTGCTCCCATTCCTCAGCCCGCAGCTTTGGCGGCAGATGTTCGAGAAGGCGACACGACTGTCGAACGGACAGATCCGCTTTGTCGGTCTGTGCAGCCTGCTGGCCGGGCTGCTGTTGCTGGCGGTCGGGCGCTGACCGCGCGCGCCGCGCAAGGGCGACCGAGCCGTCGACGGCCAGTCTGGCCGGCGCTTGTCGCCGGTAGAATGCCGGTTTCAACATCGGTGCGCTTTTCATGCTCTCTGCTTGGCTCTTGCCCGAGCACATCGCCGACGTCCTGCCTGCCGAGGCCGCGCGCATCGAACAGCTCAGGCGCAGCCTGCTTGACCGGGCACGCCGCTGCGGCTTCGAACTCGTCATTCCGCCGCTGCTCGAGCACCTGGAGTCGTTGCTGTCGGGCACCGGGCGCGAACTCGACCTCAGGACCTTCAAGCTGGTCGACCAGTTGAGCGGTCGCACGCTCGGCCTGCGTGGTGACACCACAGCGCAGGCTGCACGCATCGATGCCCACCTGCTCAACCGCGAGGGCG
>JANOJJ010000165.1:0-1532 GCA_031408155.1 Rubrivivax sp. | reverse complement strand
GGATTCATCGAGGCCAGCGTAGAACACCCGGCCAACACGATCATCGCCCCGGCCCCAACGAGCTTGCATGCTATATGCATTTTTTTTCCTGTTCCCTGATTAAGCCGGCGCTTTGACAGGCGCACCGCCAATCGCATCGAGCTTCAACTGAATCAGTTGGCGACCCGGATTCTTGGGTTCCGTCTTGTCGAGCGCCGACTGATAAGCAGTGCGGGCCGCATCCAGCTCGTTTTTTTCCACCAGAATATCGCCTTTGCGATCGGCCACAACTGACAAAAACTGCGGCGGAAAATCGCCCGTCAACAGCTTCAATCCATCGTCATACGCCTTTTCATCGAGCAACACGCCGGCCAGGCGAATCTTTGCGATCGCCTTATATTCGTCGTCGATCCCATGGTCGATCACCCACTGCAATTGCGCTTTCGCGGCCTTCAGATCATTCGCGTCGAACGCCGCTTTTGCCGCTGCCAACGCACTCATCTGCGCATACGCGGTACGGCCAAATTTTTCCTCCATGTCGCTGGTGGCACGCTGCACTTTCGCGCTGTCCTTCGCGGTGATCGCATTTTGCAACTCTTCATACAGTTGCGACGCTTGCACCGACTGATTGCGCTGGTAATATTTCCAACTAGCCCACGCCGCGTAGCCGGCCAACGCAACGATAAGCAGCCACGTCAGCAGATTGCCGTACTGGTTCCACCAAGCCTTGATCGAGGCTATCTGTTCTTGTTCTTCGAGGTCGTATGCCATGAGGATGTCTGTCGTTAGTGTTGATAATGTTTGTGTTCGGAGTGATCGCAATCGTCGCTACCGATAATTTGATCGACCAGATAATTGGCAACCTCGTCGAACGCCACTGTCGCTTGATTTTGACCGCTATGGCCGGCACGCAAAGCCTTGACCGATGCAAGGTCATTGGCGACCTCATCCTCGCCGAGAATAACTGCATACGCCGCGCCGCTGGCGTCAGCCCGCTTCATTTGCGACTTGAAGCTGGCGGCGGCGCCGGCCGATGCGCAATGTAGCACAACATCCAGGCCAGCATCGCGTAATCGTTCGGCCACGGCAAACGCCTGCAACTGCGCCGGCTCGCCCTGATGGACGATATACACGTCGCATTGATTCGATGCGAACTGCTCGCCGCTCGCTTTCATCAGCTCCAGCAAACGCTCGACGCCCATCGCAAAACCGCATGCCGGAGTTGCCTTGCCGCCGAACATTTCAAGCAATGAATCGTAACGGCCGCCGGCGCATACCGTGCCCTGTGATCCGAGTTGGTCGGTCACCCATTCAAACACGGTGCGATTGTAATAATCCATGCCGCGCACCAGTCGCGGGTTGATCGAAAACGGAATATTGTTATGGCGCAGAATTTTCTGGACACCCTCGAAGTGTGCGCGCGACTCGTCACCCAGGTAATTCAGCAGTTGCGGCGCCGCGTTGACCATCTGTTGCATCGCCGGGTTCTTGCTGTCCAGAATCCGCAATGGATTGGAATGCAATCGGCGCTGCGCATCGGTATCGAGCAGCGC
>JANOJJ010000148.1:0-18337 GCA_031408155.1 Rubrivivax sp. | reverse complement strand
TTCGTCGCAGCCGTAGCCGATCAACGCCACGGCGGCGTCGGGCGCCAGTTTTTCGTCGATGTACAGGTCGTCGGCGCCGATGTAGATGGAGAAGTCGGCGGTGCGGTTGACCCAGTCGATGGTGCACAGACCGCAGGCGCCGAGCAGGCGCTGCGATGTGGCGTCGACGATGGCGAACATGCGCGTGGCAGCGTCGCCGTTGACGCGGCTGTCGAACCAGGCCCGCTGCTGCGTGCTGTTGAGCTCGCGGTATTCGCGAAAGTAGCGCCGCAGCTCGGGCCGGTTGCGCCAGGCCAGCAACTGCGCCAGGTCGGTTTCCTCGATCGCGCGCAGCGCCGTCAGGCGGCCCGCGATCATGGTTCGAGCACCGCGAACGACGATTCCGGCTGCAGTGCGTCGAGGCTCATCGCGTCACCCGCCTGCAGCGGCCGCGCCAGGCGCTGGCCGAGCAGGGTCAACAGTTCGTAGGGGCGTACCGCTCCGGCGGGTGCCGGGCGCAGCGCTTCCAGGTCGGCCGCGTGCAGCACGTGCCCGGCGGGCAGCGCGCGCGCGGCGCGCAGGCAGCGCTGCTGCAGCACGGCGGTCTGGACCTCGTTGTCTTCCACGCGCTTGATGCCGTCGCCCAGCGCGGCTTGCAGTTCGCGGCTGCGCTCGACCATCTCGCGCCAGCTGCGCGGGTTCATCGCGAAGGAATGGTCGGGGCCGTGGCGGGCGTTGTCGTCGGTGAAGTGCTTCTCGATCGCGCGCGCGCCCAGCGCGATCGCTCCCAGCACCGTGGCGTGTCCGGGCGAATGGTCGCTCAGGCCGAGCAGCACGCCGGGGTAGCGCGCGGCGTAGGTGCGCAGCACGTTCAGGTTGATGAAGCGGAAGTTCTCCCGTGAGCCGGTGTAGTTGGTGTTGCACTGCATCAGCACCAACTGCGGGTTGATCGCCAGCACGGCCCCGACCGCGCGGTCAACGTCGGCCAGCGCGCTGGCGCCGCTGGCCAGCAGGATCGGTTTGCCGGTGCATGCCACGCGCTCGATGAAGCTGACGAAGGTGATGTCGCCGGAGCCGATCTTCCAGGCCGACACCAGCGGGTCCACGCTGGTCACGGCCTCGTCGTCGTAAGGCGTGGTCATGAAATGGATGCCGGCCTGCCGCGCCGTGGTGGCGAGTTCGGCGTTCCACTCGCGGTTCAGCTCGTAGTGGCGGTAGACCTCGAACACCGGTTTGTTCCACCCCGCCTGATGGCTCTGCTGGCCGCCGAGCGCACGAAAGCCGCGGTCGCTGACGATCTTGTCGGCCTTGAAGTGCTGGAACTTGGCGCAGTCCGCTCCGGCCTCGCGGGCCAACCAGATCAGCGCCTTGGCGCGTTCGAGATCAGCGTCGTGGTTGGCGGCGATGTCGGCGATGAAGTAACTCGGCTGGTCGAGCGCGAGGCAACGGTCGGCGATCTGGATGGCTTCAGGCCGGGACATGGTCTTGCTCCTTGAAGACGGCGGCCAGCGCGGTGGCAACCTCGGCAGTGCCGGGCAGGGTGCGGCCCAGCAGGCGTTGGGCGCGGCTGACGTCCAGCCCCATTGTGTTGGCGCGCGCCAGGCCGGTGCGCGGTCGCGGCTGGCGCTGCACGGCGGCAGCGTCGAGCTCGAGTGCGCACGCCAGCGCGGCGATGAAGTCGGCCTTGCTGCAGGATTCGCGTGCGGCCAGGTTCAGCAGGCCACGCGCATCGGCGTCGGCCAGATCGAGCAACGCCCGCGCGCACTGGCCGGCTTCCAGGCTCGACGCCCAGGCGTCGGTATAGGCGGCAAACGGCTTGCCAGCGCGCAACGCGGCCACCGCCCACTCGGCAAAGGTCGGCTGCGCGGGCCAGCCACGGCAGCCGACGACGTTGGTCCGCAGCACCAGGGCCTGCGGGCTGGTCAGCGCCAGCGCCTCGCCGGCGAGCTTGCTGCGTGCGTATTCGTTGGGCGGCTGCACCGCGGCGGCTTCGTCGTGCAGCGCATTGGTGCGGCCGCTGAAGTAGTGGTCGGTCGATACCTGCACCCACGCCACTGCGCTGCGCTGCGCCCAGGCAGCCAGCAGGCCTGGCAGGCGTGCGTGCAGCAACCAGGCGTCGGCCGGGGCCTGCTCGCAGCGTTCGAGGTTCGTGATCGCCGCGACGTTGATCACCAGCGACGGCTCATGCCGGTCCAGCAGCGCGGCCAATGCGTCGGCCGAAACCAGCGCGGCCAGGTCCACGCCCTGGCGCCGCGACAGGCCCACGGCTGCGCGGCCGCGGCAGGCCAGTTCGGCCAGCAGCGCCTGCCCCAGCAGGCCGCTGGCGCCGAGCACGAGCACCGGATTCATCCGTGCTGCGCCCGCTTCGGGTGGTCGACCTGGGCCTCGATCAGCGCGCGCAGTTGCGGCACGCTGAGGAAGTCGCTGTTGCTGCCGCTGTCGTAGCAGAACCCGAGCTTCACGCGGCGGCCGCCCATGCGCGCGCAGTAGTCGTCCACGGTGTAGTCGCCGCCGCTGGGCAGGATGGCGAAATAGCGCCCCAGGTCGACCGTGTTGGGGCTGTCGCTGGCGGTGATCATCTCCTCGTGCAGCTTCTCGCCGGGGCGGATGCCGACCACGCGTTGCGCGGCCGCCGGGGCGACCGCCGCGGCCACGTCGGTGATGCGGTAGCTGGGGATCTTGGGCACCAGGATCTCGCCGCCCCAGGCGTGCTCGATGCTCCACAGCACCATTTCCACGCCTTCTTGCAGGCTGATGTTGAAGCGCGTCATCTGCGGATCGGTGATCGGCAGTTCGCCGCTGGCGCGCCTTTCGACGAAAAACGGAATCACCGAACCGCGGCTGCCCATCACGTTGCCATAGCGAACGACCGACAAGCGCAGGTCGCGTGAGCCCTTGATGTTGTTGGCGGCCACGAACAGCTTGTCGCTGCACAGCTTGGTGGCACCGTACAGGTTGATCGGTGCGGCTGCCTTGTCGGTCGACAGCGCCACCACGCGCTTGACGCCGCCGTCGAGACAGGCCTCGATCACGTTCTGCGCGCCCAGCACGTTGGTCTTGATGCATTCGAAGGGGTTGTACTCGGCCGCCGGCACCTGCTTGAGCGCGGCCGCGTGCACCAACACGTCCACGCCTTCGACCGCACGAGCCAGTCGCGCCGCGTCACGCACATCGCCGATGAAAAAACGCAGTTGCGGGTATTCGCGCGGCGAGAACTCCTGCGCCATCTCGAACTGCTTGAGCTCGTCGCGCGAGAAGATCACCAACCGCTTGACGCTCGGGTAGCGCTGCAGCACGGTGCGCACGAAGGCCTTGCCGAAGGAACCGGTACCACCGGTGACGAGGACGGACTTGTTGTTCAGCATGGGAAGGGCTCCAGGGGCATCGGACTGCTTCAGAAGAGGTGGTCATGGGCGCCGCGGCAGCGCGCGTCGAAGGCCCGGTTCTGCGCTCGCCGCTCGGCGCCGAAGGCAGCGGGGTCGGCCAGCAGCGCCTGCACGGCGTGCAGCGCCGCGCGCTGGTCGAGCAACGGGATCACACCGTCGTGCACCAGCGGCAAGCACACCGTGTAGTCGATCGGCCAGCGTTGTTCGTTGACCTGCAGCACCAGGCTACCGCCGTCGAGGAAGGGCGCCACGCCGGTGGTGGGTTCGCCCCAGGCCATGCACAACTGCGAGCGCTCGGCCAGCTGTTCCAGCGGCTGCGTCACATGCTGCACCAGCCGCGCCGGATCGACGCCGAGCGCACTGGCCAGCACGCTCAGCGCCGGTGCACCGGGCTTGGGGCGCAGGATCAGTTCGACCGCGGCAGCCTCGCACAAGGCCGACAGCGCGCGGTGGAACGACGCCAGCGCGTAGGCATCGATGTAGCTCAGGCCTTCGGTCTGCATGCTGTTGAGCAGCAGGCACACGGTCTGCACGGCACCATGGTCGCGCCGCGCCACGCGCTGTGCGTATCGCACCGGGCGCACGTCGACGTTCTGACCGAGCACGGTGCGCGGCTGGCAGCCGTAGCCGGCACGCTCGACCGCGGTGACGCGGCGCGCGTGCGGCATCAGCATGCTGGGGTGGCCGGAATGCGGCACCACGGTCATGGGCGCGCCCAGCGCGTCGGCGAGCGAGAACAGCGGGCCGTTCAGGCCGGCATCCTGGTCACTCAGCAGGAACTGCGGCCGGCAGTCGCCCAGGCCCTGCAGCAGCGCGGCGAAGTTCAGCGCCTGCCAGTGGCAGCGCTCGGCCCAGGCCTGCACCTGCTGGCGGCGAGCCAGCGCTTGCGGCAGCAGCGCGGACAGCGTGTCTTCAAGCACGCGTTCGGCACGCTGGCGGTAGGCCAGCGCCGCGGCGTCGGCTGGCAGCAGGGCCAGCGGCTGCGTGTTCGTGGGCCCGCGGTGCAGCGGCACGTCCCAGAACGGGCTGGCCAGATCGAGCGTGTAGGGATGCGCGCGCGACACCTCTTCGGCCAGCCAGACGCGGTCGTAGAAGCAGGTCGGCACGTGGGTGACGGCAGTCACACGGCCGCCGGCCATTGCACGGCGCAGCGCGACCGGGTCGAACACCCTGTCGTAGGCGTCCGGGCGGTGCCAGCGGGCCTGCTCGTAGCTGTCGACCACGGCAAAGCGCGTCGGGTCCTGCGCCACCAGGTCGGTGCCGACGAAGGAGTCGAAGTACATCTGCTGGACTACGGCCGGGCGCAGCACGCCCAGGCGCCGCTCCGGAAAACTGGACTCGATCTGCACCCCCAGTTGGCGTGCGACCAGGGCGCGCTGCAGGGCCAGGAAGAACAGACCCACGTCCCAGCCTTGCAGCGCCGGCGCAGGCCCGGGGCCGCGCCACAGGCAGTGCCGTTCGTGCGTCAGGCGCAGGTCCAGCAGCGTGGCCAAGGTCATCGCCTCGGTGGCGGCGCGGGCCTGGAAGTCGGGGTCGTGTGGCAGGCGGCGGAACTCGCACTGCTGGAAGCCGCGCACAGCGGCCTCGTCGAGCAGGCCGGGGTCGACGAACAGCAGGCGCCGGCCCTCGGCCAGGGCAGGCACCTCGGCCAGGCGCGCGAGGTCGCTCTTTTGCAGCACCAGCAAGGCGTCGACCAGCGGCAGCGTGGCTGTGCAACGTGTGGGGCTGTCGGCCCGCGCGGCGGGCAAGAGGGTGGCGGTCATCGGCACGATGTCGCAAGTCTGAAATCCCGGGCCCCGATGCGATCGGCGGAGAACCGGCTAATTGGGGGCGCATTTGGCGAGCGTCGAGCGCAGCGGCCGACCCCGGGCGCGCCGGCGTCAGCGCAGCGGGGGCGGGCCGGGGTCGGCCACCTTCTGCATCACGGTCAGCAGGTGCGGCCCCATCCATTCGTTTTGCAGGATCTTGAACGCGCCGTGGAAGCCGTACATCACGGCCCAGCGATTCTTGTCGTCGAAGTACAGGCTGAAGGTGTCTTCGGCAATGATGTTCACGTGCGTCGGGTCGCGAAAGGCGGCCGCCTGCGGGTAAGCCGGGGTGTACGACAGGAAGCGCCCGTCGGGCCGCAGCACGCGCCACACCTCGTTCATCAGTTCGATGAACGGGAATCGTCGTTGCGGCAGGTACAGCACGCGCGGCACATGTTCGATGAAGTCGTGCGCGGTGACGAAGTCGAACGAGTTGTCCTCGAACGGGATCGGCTCGACCACCAGGTCGGCGACGCGGATCTCGGGCTTGTCGGGGTAGCTGCGGATGTCCACGCCCCAGACCTCGTCGGCCTTGAAGATGTTGCGCGGATCGGGTCCACAGCCGATGTCGAGCGAGATGCTCATGGGGTCTCCAGTTCGGGGCATGCGGCAGCGGGCGACCACGGCCGGCGGCACTTGAGCGGCACTTGAGTGGCAGTCTGTCGCGCGTCGGCGCTCGGCGGTCGGTCGAATTTCGCCGCCTTTGAGCCGCATCTCCGAAGCCAGCCGCAGCGGCTGCGGGCAACTGCACTGCAAAGGCAGGAACTGCCCCGTCTTCGCCCCGCTGTTGCGCGCCCCGCGAACGGCAGCGCTGCCTAGGATCGGATGCCACTTCCGTCGCCCCTCCCGCCCCTCCCGCCATGCCCGCAGCCCTTGCCCCCGATGCTCCTGCCGTAGTGCGGCTGAGCCTGGCCGATGTGATGAACCAGGCTGCGCGCTTGCAGCAAGCCGGCCAGGACGAGGCTGCGGCAGCGGCCTACCAGGACTGGTTGCGCTGCTGCGACAGCCCCTTGCGCCACGTGGCCGGCTTCAATCTGGGCACGCTTTTGTCGACCCTCGGCCGTGACGACGAAGCCGAGGCCGCCTACCGCGAAGCCATCGCGCGCCACACCGACTTCGCGCCGGCGCTGCTCAACCTGGGCCACCTGCTCGAGCGGCGTGGACAGAAGGATCAGGCGTTGGCCGAGTGGCGGCGCGTGGTCGATGGCGCCGACGCGACGGTCCTGCTCGAACACCGGCTGCATGCGCTGAACAACAGCGCCCGCGTGCTCGAGGTGATGAAGCGCCTGCCCGAGGCCGAGGCGCTGATGCGCCGCAGCCTGGAACTGCAGCCCGCTCAAGGTGACGTGATCCAGCACTACGTGCACGTGCGGCAGAAGCAATGTGCCTGGCCCTGGTACGCCCCGGTGGGCGAGGTCACGCCCAACCAGTTGCTGATGGGCACGTCGGCGCTGGCGATGATGAGCGTCAGCGATGACCCGGCGCTGCAACTGCTGGCGGCGCAGCGCTTTGCCTGGGAGAAGGTGCCCAGGCCGCCGGCCACGGCGCTGCATGCGTCGATGCCGGCACGCAGCGGGCGCATCAGGATCGGCTATCTGTCAGGTGACCTGCACACGCACGCGGTGGGACTGTTGATCCCCGAACTGCTCGAGCTGCACGACCGCCAGCGCTTCGAGGTCTGGGCCTTCGACTGGACGCCCGACTCCGACACGCCCCAACGCAAGCGGCTGCTGGCCGCGATCGACCACCTTGTGCGGCTGGCCGGCGTCGACGACGCCACCGCCGCGCGGCTGATTGCCGAGGCCGGCATCGACGTGCTGGTCGACCTGCAGGGCCTGACCAGCGGCGCGCGCCCGGCCATCCTCGGCCAGCGCCCGGCGCCGGTGCAGGTCAGCTACCTCGGCTTGCCCGGCACCTCGGGCATCCCCGGTGTGGACTGGATGCTGGCCGACCGCTACGTGAGGCCCGAGGCGCTGCAGCCCTACTGCACCGAGCGGGCGCTGTACGTGCCGCATTGCTACCAGGTCAGTGACCGCCGGCGCGAGGTGGCGCCGCGGCCCGAACGCAGCCGCTACGGCCTGCCCGACGAGGCGTTCGTCTACTGCTCGTTCAACAACAACTTCAAGTTCAGCCAGGAGATGTTCGACGCCTGGCTGCGCATCCTGCTGGCGGTGCCCGGCAGCGTGATCTGGCTGCTGGCCGACAACGACACGGCGCGCGCCAACCTGCTGCACCGCGCCGCGCAACACGGGGTGGCCGCGCAGCGGCTGGTCTTCGCGCCGCGCGTGTCACCGGCCGAATACCTGGCGCGCTTCGAGCTGGCCGACCTGGTGCTCGACACCTTTCCGTACAACGCCGGCACTACCGCCAGCGACGCGCTATGGATGGGCACGCCGATCCTCACCCGCAGCGGCCGGACCTACATCAGCCGCATGGCCGGCAGCCTGCTCAGCGCGGTCGGCCTGCCCGATCTGATCACCGAGACGCTGGCCGACTACGAACGGCTGGCCATCACGCTGGGTCGCACCCCGGCGCGCGTGGAGTCCTTCAAGCGTTACCTGCGCGACCACGGCCGAGCGTCCGCACTGTTCGACCTGCCGCTGCTGGTGCGCGACATCGAAGCCCAGTTCGAGCGCCTGGCGCTCGCGGCCCGCGCCTGATCGGCCGTGACCATGCTGGCCGACCCCGACCTGCTGGCGATGGCGCCGACCGCCGCACCAGCGGTGGCGACCGCCACCCGCAGCCTGCACGACAGCGCGCTGGCGCAAGCGCTGGTCTGGCTGACGCGCCACCACGGCCGCGAACGTTCGATCGATTCGCTGGCCGCCGGCTTGCCGCTGTCACCCACGCTGGAGCCCGAACTCGCGCTGCGCATGCTGCGCGAGGCCGGCTACCAGGCCACGCTGATCGAGCGGGCGGTGGCCGATCTGCACGAATTGCTGATGCCGGCGGTGCTGCTGCTCGAGGATGGCGGCGCGTGGATCGTCTGCGCCCGCCGCGACAGCGACCCGGCGCGCTACGACATCGTGATCCCCGGCCGCGTGCCGCTGATGGCGCTGGCCAGTCAGCACGACATCGAGGCCGCGCACGACGGCCGCGTGCTGGTGTGCACGCCAATGGCCGACGGCAACCGCTCGCTGCCTCTGGCCGGCCCTGGCCAACACTGGATGTGGGGCACGATGCGGCGCTTCGTGCCGTACTACCGCTCGGCCCTGGTGGCGGCGATGCTGTCCAACATCCTGCTGCTGGTGACCGGCATCGCCACCGCGGTCATCTTCGACAAGGTGATCCCGCACCAGTCCTTCGTCACGCTGTGGGCGGTGGCCACGGCCAGCGTGCTGGCGCTGGTGTTCGACCTCAGCGCCAGGCAGTTGCGCGCCCACCTGATCGACCTGGCCGGCCGCAAGGCCGACCTGTTGGTGGGTGCGGCGCTGTTCCGCCACACGCTGGGCATCCGGATGGAACACCGCCCGGCCTCGTCGGGCGCCTATTCGCACCAGCTCGGGCAGGTCGAGATGGTGCGCGAGTTCTTCGCCTCGGCCACGCTGTCGGCGGTGTCGGACCTGCCGTTCATCGTGCTCTTCGTGGCCGTCACCTTCGTCATCGCCGGGCCGCTGGGCTGGGTGCTGGTGGTGGCCATTCCGCTGATCCTGCTGGTGGCCGCGCTGATCCAGGGCTCGCTGCGACGCTCGATGACGGCCAACATGCAGCAGCTGGCCGACCTGCACGGCGTGCTGGTCGAGGCGGTGGACGGCATCGAGGACCTGAAGGCCGCCGGTGCCCAGGGCCGCTTCGTGCGCCAGTACGAGCAGTCGACCGCCGAGGCGGCCAACACCCAGCTGCGCTCGCGCTCGGTGACCAGCTGGACGATCAACTTCTCGGTCGTGGCGCAGCAACTGGTGACGCTGGTGTTGCTGGTCTGGGGCGTGCACCTGATCGGCGACAAGCTCATCACCATCGGTGCGCTGGTGGCCGGCATGATGTTCGCCGGCCGCGCGATCGCCCCGCTGCAGAGCGTGGTGATGCTGGCCATGCGCTATCAGGGTGCACGCGCGGCGATGCGTTCACTCAACCAGATCATGAGCCAGCCGGTCGAACGCGAAGTCGGCCGCAGCTACGTCACGCGGCTCGACTTCAGCGGCCGCATCGGCCTGGCCGACGTGGGTTTTTCCTATCCACCGGCCCCCGGCGACGGCGGCGATGCCCGCCCGCGCGTGCTGCAGCAGGTGACGCTGCGCATCGGCGCCGGCGAGCGGGTGGCCATCCTCGGCCGCATCGGCTCGGGCAAGAGCACCATCCTGCGCCTGCTGGCGGGCCTGTATCAACCGAGTGAAGGCCATGTCGAAGCCGACGCCATCGACCTGCGCCAGATCGACCCGGCCGACTACCGCGCCCGGGTCGGCTTCGTGTCGCAGGACCCGCGCCTGTTCAGCGGCACGCTGCGCGACAACGTGCTGCTCGACCGCAGCGCGGCCGACCCCGCGCGGCTGGCCGACGTGGCCAGCGTGACCGGGCTCGACCGGCTGCTGGCCGCGCATCCGTTGGGTTGGGATCTGCCGGTGGGCGAGGCCGGCGCTCTGCTGTCCGGCGGTCAGCGCCAACTGGTGGCGCTGGCGCGCTGCCTGGTCACGCAGCCGCGCATCCTGTTGATGGACGAGCCCACCAGTTCGATGGACGCGCAGTCCGAAGCCGCCTTCCTGCGCCAGTTGAAGGATGCCGCCGGCGGCTGCACGCTGGTGGTGGTGACGCACCGCCCGGCCGTGCTGGAGCTGGTGAGCCGCATCGTGGTGGTCGACGCCGGCCGGCTGGTGATGGACGGCCCGCGCGACAAGGTGCTGGCGGCCTTGTCGGGCAAGGCCTGAGCGCCCCATGTCGTTCTTCAGCCGCTCTCGTTCGCCCCGGCTGCGCCGCGGTGAGCTGCTCTACGTGAGCCCGCTGCGCGCGGCGCAGGTGGTGGAGCCGACGCCGGGTGCCGCCTGGTCGATCTGGCTGATGCTGATCGTGGTGCTGACGGCGCTAGGCTGGGCCGCGCTCACGCGCGTCGACGTGGTCACGCAGGCCACCGCACGCGTGGTGCCCGAAGGGCGCGAACAACTGGTGGCCAGCCTGGAGGGTGGCCTCCTGCGCGAACTGAAGGTGCGCGAAGGCGACGAGGTGCAGACCGGCCAGGTGTTGGCCGTGCTCGATCCGACCCGCCTTGCGGCGCAGCGCAGCGAAGGCGCGTCACGCCGCACCGCGCTGCGCGCCGCGCTGGCCCGCGCGACAGCCGAAGCCAACGCAGCGCCGCTGCAGTTTCCACGCGAGGTGCTGTCGCAGCCGGCAGTGGTGCAGGCTGAGACCGAATCGTTCAAGGCCCGCGGGCGCCTGCTGGACGAAGCGCTGGACGTGAACCGGCGCAACCTCGATCTGCTGCAGCGCGAGCTGGCGATGGCCGAGAGCATGTCAGCACGTGGCTTGATGAGCGAGGTCGAAGTGATGCGCCTGCGCCGTCAGGCCAACGACCTGCAACAGGCCGCGCAGGAGCGTGTCAGCCGCTTCCGCCAGGACGCCAGCGCCGACCTGGTGCGGCTGCGCAATGAACTGGCGCTGATCGATGACCAGCAGGTGGTGCGCGACGACGCGCTGCGCCGCACCACGCTGACCTCGCCGGTGCGTGGCATCGTCAAGGCCGTGCGCAACAACACCCTGGGCGGGGTGCTCGCGCCGGGCGCACCGCTGATGGAGATCGTGCCGGTCAGCGACACGGTGCTGGTCGAGCTTCGCATCAAGCCGGCCGACATCGGTTTCGTCAAGGCCGGCCAGCGCGTGATGATCAAGCTGTCGGCCTACGAGTACACGATCTATGGCGGCCTGCAGGGCCAGGTCGGCGTGATCGGCCCCGACGCGATGGGCGACGCCGAGCGCGGTACGCCCGACGCCACGTGGTACCGCGCGCTGGTGCGCGCCGACGCCTCGCAACTGGCCAGTGCCGGCAAGCCACTGCCGGTGCGTCCGGGCATGCAGGGCCTGGGCGAGATCCGCACCGGCGAGCGCAGCGTGCTGAGCTTCCTGCTGCGTCCGATGTTGCGCACGCAAGAAGCCTTCCGGGAGCGCTGATGCGGCGCGCCTGGTCGCTTGCGGTGCTGCTGTGCGGCGCGGCGCTGGGCGCCGCGGCCCAGACCGAGCGCATCGGCTGCCTGGACGACGACCCGGCGCTGGAGCTGGTACGCGCGGCGGCGCCGGACGCGGCGGCGCGCGAGGTCCAGGCCCTGGTGCAGGCGGCGCTGCAACGCAGCCGCGCGGTGGGTGCGGCGCGCGCCCTGGCCGAGGCCGCCGCGCGCGACACCGACGAGACACGCGCCGCCGCCGAACTGCAGGCCAGCCTGAATGCCCGCCTGGGGCCGGATGCGGCGCGCAGCAACGGCCATGCGACCACGCAGCTGCTGCAGGGCAGCGCCGGTGTGGCCTTGAGCCAGCTGCTGTGGGACGGTGGCCGCCAGCAGGCCCTGGTCGACTGGCGCAGCCAGCTCGCCGAAGCGGCGCGGCTGGCGCTGCTGTCGCAGCAGGAACAGATCGCCCTCAGCGCCGTCTCGCTGGCGCTGGAGAGCAGCCGCTACCGCGCGCAGGAACAGGTCTACGGCCAGTACGTGCGCAAGATGGCCTGCCTGGTGGACGGCCTGAGCGAGGTGGTGGCCGCCGACCGCGGCCGCGCGAGTGAACTGCTGCAGGCGCGCAAGGCCTTGCAGCAGGCCGAACTGGCGCGTGTGGGCACCGAGTCCGCGCGCCGCCAGGCCGACATCCGGCTGCAGCGGCTGGTCGGCGAGAACGCCGTCGACGCCCGGCTGGTGGGCGCCGCGCTGCTGCCGCTGCCGCCGCTGGAGGCGGTGCTGGGCGCGGCCATGGCGGCCAGCGATGTCGCTCAACTCGAGCGTCAGGTGCAGGCCGCCAACCACTTGACGCAGGCCCTGGCCGCCGGCACCCGGCCGCAGCTGAGCTGGTCGCTCAACGGCTCGCAGAGCATCGGCCGCGGCGGCAGCGCGGCCGCGCAGCAGACGACGTCGCTGTCGGCCGGGCTGCTGCTGAACGTGCCGCTGTTCAACCCGGGGGTGGCGCATTCGGTGCAGGCCGCCAAGTGGCGCGCGCTGGCCGCCCGAGAGCAACTGGGCGACCTGCTGGAGTCGCGCCGCGCCCGTGTGCGCGAGGTCCACGAACAGGCCCGCTCGTCGCTCGACCGCGCCGAACGCGTGCAGCGCGTGCTGCGCGACAGCCAGCAGCTGCGCAGCGCGACCCAACTGCAGTGGCAGCAGCTCGGCCGGCGTTCGCTGTTCGACGTGATGGGTGCCGAGTCCGAGCACTACAACCTGCGCATCAGCCTGGTCAACGCGCTGATCGACGCGCAGCAGTTGAATGCGACGCTGCAGTCGCTGGGGGCGGGGCTGGCAGCCTCCGTCGGCCGCTGAGCGGGTGGTCGCCGGGTGCACCTGGGGCAAGCCTCAGGATGTACACTTGGATGTACATTCCGATAAGGAGTATTGGACATGCAAGAGGCCACGTTCACCGAACTGCGCAACCAGGCCAGGCACTACTTCGACCTCGTGGAGGGTGGCGAGACCGTGCGCGTGCTGCGCAATGGCAAACCGATTGCCGAGATCCACCCGATTGCGCGCGACTTGCCGTCCTGGAAGCGGCGCCCGGCGCGTCCGCTGGTCATCGGCGGCGCGGCGATCAGCGACCTGATCGTCGAACAACGCGACGAGTAGCGGGCATCACGCGACGCGGAATCGAACCATGCGCGTGTACTTCGACTCATCGGCCTTCGCCAAACGCTACGTCGACGAGGCGGGCACGGCGGAGGTGCTGGCCTGGTGTGAGCGCGCGACCGAACTCGCGCTCGGCATCATCGCCGTGCCCGAACTGATCTCGGCCTTTCGCCGCCTGCAGCGCGAAGGACGCCTGACCGAGGGCCGGTACCGTAGCCTCAAGGGCGACCTGATGGCCGACATCGCCGACGCGCTGATCTGCGACACCACGCCGCTGGTGGTGCAGAAGGCGGTCGCCGCGTTGGAGGCACATCCCTTGCGGGGCATGGACGCGATCCACATTGGCGCCGCGCTGGCTTGCGCCGCTGACGCCTTCGTGTCGGCCGACGCGCGGCAATGTGCGGCCGCGCGCAGCCTCGGGCTGCAGGTGGTGGCGCTGTGAAGGCGCGGCGCGCGTGACGTCCGAGGGCGTTCATGCGCTGACGGCCATGCGCTGACGGCCATTCGGTCGGCCCGATTGGCGCTATCCTTTTCGATTCAGCCCCTCGCGCGTGAAATCGCGCTCGGGCCAACGCCAGCCGCGCAACGCCTTCCGGCGTCGCGCGTGCCGGCTCAGGAGGACGATCATGAAGCACATCCGCGCCGCCGCCGCAAGCACCCTCGCAGCCATCGCCTTCATCGGGCCCGGCAGCGTGGCCGCGCAGAAGGTGCCGGCCGACGGTTATCTGTGCTGCAACCTGCGCGTCAGCGGCACCTGGGCCAGCGACCGCAATGACCCGCGCTCGGGCGGGCGTGTCCTGCCGGTCGGCAGCAAGGTCATCGGGCTGGCCTACGGCTCGACCCAGGTTGACGTGGAGGTCGAGGGCATCAAGATTTCGATCGGCAACGACTACAGCCGCGTGTTGCCGATGGAGCAGTTCGCTGCGCGCTGGATCGTGCCCAAGGATCCCGCCGCCGAGCTGCGCAACTGGACGCCGAAGATGCAGCAAGCCATCAAAGGCGGGCGGTTGTTGAAGGGCATGGACCGCAAGCAGGTACAGATGGCGGTGGGCTGGCCGACCGCCAGCAACACGTCGAACATCGAAGATCCGGTCTGGACCTATCCGGCTTCCAACGGCTACACCTACAAGGTCGTGTTCGACGAGCGCTGGCACGTCAAGGCGATCGACGCCGACGAGGCGACCAAGAGCGTGGTGATGATGCCCTGAACCGCCGCTGTGCCGCCGTGGCAGGTCCCCCTGCTGCGGCCAGGGCGGGCGCCGCGGACCGTCGCCGGCGCGTCCCGCTCCAGCATCCACCGCACGCTGCGCGACATCGGCGCGCCCGACTGGGTGCACCAGCCGCGTGACACCTCTCGCGCCACCGAGCTCGACTAGGTTGCGCCTGTGACGACCCGGTGCCGCCGGTGCTGCATGCGCAGCGCCGCGGCACCCGCGTGGCGCTGGCCTACACGCGCGTCGTATTCATTCCCGCCGTGCTGCGCAGCCGCTCGATCAGCCGCGGCCCGATCTGCGTGACCGGCAGCACTTCGTGCGCGGCCCCGTGCGCGATCGCCTCGCGCGGCATGCCGAAGACCACGCAGCTGGCCTCGTCCTGCGCGATGTTGTAGCTACCGGCGTCGCGCAGCTCCTTCATCGCGCGCGCGCCGTCGGCGCCCATGCCGGTCAGCATCACGCCCAGTGCGTTGGGGCCGACGACGCGGGCGGCCGACAGGAACAGCACCTCGACCGAGGGCTTGTGGCGATTGACCGGTTCACCGTCGCGCACGCGGGCGACGTAGTTGGCGCCCGAGCGTTCGACCGACAGGTGCATGCCGCCGGGTGCGAGATAGGCGTGACCGGGCAGCACGCGCTCGCCGTCGCTGGCTTCGGCCACGCAGATGCGGCACAGGGCGTTGAGCCGTGCCGCGTAGCTTTTGGTGAAGCCCGGCGGCATGTGCTGCGTGATCAGCACCGCGGGTGCGTCGGCCGGCAGCCGGGTCAGCACCTCGCGCGTGGCTTCGGTGCCGCCGGTGGAGGCGCCGATGAAGATGATCTTCTCGGTCGACAGCCGGCCCAGCGACATCGGTGCCGGCGCGCCGGGCCCGCCGGCGGACTTGTCGGCTGCGCCACGTGTAGCCGCGGCGGGTAAGCGATGCACGGTGGCGCGCGCGGCGGTGCGGATCTTTTCGGTGATGTCGGCGCCGAGCTGGCGCAGGCCATCGGAGACGCCGATCTTGGGCTTGCTGACGAAGTCCACCGCGCCCAGTTCCAACGCGCGCATGGTGGCGTCGGCACCGCGCTCGGTCAGCGTCGACACCATCACCACCGGCATCGGCCGCAGTCGCATAAGCCGGCTCAGGAAGTCCAGACCGTCCATGCGCGGCATCTCGATGTCGAGCGTGATGACGTCGGGATCGAGGTTGCGGATCATCTCGCGCGCCACCAGCGGGTCGCTGGCGGCGCCGACGCAGATCATGTCGGGTTGCCGGTTGATGATCTCGCTCAGCAGGCCGCGCACCAGCGCCGAATCGTCGACCACCACCACTGTTGTCTTCTTCATTGGGTTGCCTGTCATGTCGGTAGGGGTCGGGTCTCGGATGTCGCCACGGCCGGGCCTCAGAAGAGGTCGACCGAGCCACCACCGGTTTGGTCGGGCGCGGCGGCGGCGCGCGACGCGGCGAGCTCCTGCGCGGCCATCATCTCGGTATTGGCCGAGGCCAGGCGCTTGACCATCGCCTTGCCGCTGGCCGGCAGGAAACACACTTTGCGCGGGTAGATGTCCAGCACGTCCTTGGATACGACCGAGATGCGTTCGGTCTTCAAGTAGTCAAGGACGAACCGGGTGTTGCGCTCACCGACGTTGATGGAGCTCATGCCGCTGATCACCGCGCCGCCGCCGAAGACCTTGGCCTCCATCGTCGCTCGCGTGGCGCCGCGCTTGATCAGCTCGTTAATGAGCAATTCCATCGCGTACGAGCCGTAGCGCCCGCCATCGGCGGCGGTGCCGCCTTCAGGCAGCATGAAGTGGTTCATGCCGCCGATGCGCCGGTCGCGGTCCCACAGGCAGGCCGCGATGCACGAACCCAGCGTGGTCATGATCAGGATGTCCTGGTCGAACACGAAGTACTCGCCGGGCAGCACCTTGACCGCCTCGCTGCGGAAATGCGCGTCGTAGAAGAAGAACGAGGCCTGGCCCGGCCGGCGTGGCAAGGCCTTGAGCTGATCGAGCCGGGCGGTGGACCCCAGGACCGGTCGGGCTGCCGGGTCAGTCGGCGTGTTCATGCATGGCAGCGCTTGCCAATCGGTCGGTGATCGACACGAGAGACGGTCATACGCGCTCGTAGATGGTCTTGCCGCGCAAGCGGAAGAGGTCCGACGACTCGGTGAAGTTCTCCGAATGACCCACGTAGAGCAGGCCACCCGGACGCATCGTGCGGTAGATCTGCTCGAGCACCTTGCGCTGCGTCGGGCTGTCGAAGTAGATCATTACGTTGCGGCAGAACACGAGGTCGAACGGATCGCCCAGCGAGGTCCATTCGCGG
Organism: Rubrivivax sp.; assembly: GCA_031408155.1. Taxonomy (GTDB): domain Bacteria; phylum Pseudomonadota; class Gammaproteobacteria; order Burkholderiales; family Burkholderiaceae_C; genus Rubrivivax. The sequence continues at coordinate 1,902 of JANOJJ010000148.1, read as the reverse complement.
CTCGTCAGGTTGAACAGCCTGAACTCGAGCATGCGGCCCAGCTCGGGCTTGACGCGGATGCTGCCGGCGTTGCTGCCGGTGCCGCGCAGGAAGTGGCGGCGCAGGCGTTCGGGCGACAGGCCGCGCGCGTCGGCGTTGTAGACGCCGCGCCTGGCGGCGTCGAGCACGTGGCTGTCGATGTCGCTGCAGACCAGCTTGACCTGCGCCGACACGCCCAGCGTCTCGACCGCCGTCATCGCCAGCGAATACGGTTCCTCGCCGGTGCTGGCTGCGTTGCACCAGATGCGGATCGCTCGCGAGGCGCGGGCGCGCAGGTCGTCGACCAGCGCGAGGAAGTGATGCTCCTCGCGGAAGAACGACGTCAGGTTGGTGGTCAGGCAGTTGATGAATTCCTGCCACTCGCTGTCGGGCGCACCGCTTTGCAGCCATTGGAGGTAGGCCGCGAAGCCGGTGTGGCGCGTCTCGCGCAGTCGGCGCGCCAGCCGGCTGTAGACCATGGCCTGTTTGCCGGCGTGCAGGCTGATGCCCGCACGCTGGTGAATCAGCGTGCGGATGCGCTCGAAGTCGGCCGCGGCGAGCGTGAACTCCGGGTCTGCAAGATCCAGCGACGGGGACGACGGTGTACTCATATGCGGCGTGACGCAGCGGGTCGCGGTGGGTCGCGCCGGGACCTGTTTCGATGTCTGGCCAGTGTGCTGCCGGGTGATCGGCATCGAGGCCGCGAAATGGACCCCCGAGACCGCCCAATTCGAGCCCTTGGGTGGCCCTGCTGCGCTGCTAGACTGGGTCGATCGATCGCGACCGCCGACTCCGCAGCCCTTACACCCGCCCTCAGTGCACCCCGACGACTCGATACCGAGCCCCGAGCCCGGCATGCTGCGCCTGGAGCAGGCGCTGCAATTGGTGTCTCAATCGGGTCGGACCGTGCTCGCCGGCGCGCCTGGCAGCGGGCCCTGGCTGCAGGACCTGATCGATGCCCTGGTCGACCTGTCCAGCCGCGACGCGTTGACGGGCCTGGCCAACCGGCGCAGCTTCGAGCTGGCGCTGGCGCGCGAGGTTGATCGTGTGGCCCGCAGCGGCGAGGCCGCATTGCTGCTGGTGCTTGACATCGATCATTTCAAGCGCGTCAGCGACACCTTTGGCCATGCCGCCGGCGACCGCGTGTTGCGTGCCGTGTCCGCGGCCCTGATCGACAGCGTGCGACCGATGGACCTGGTGGCGCGCATCGGTGGCGAGGAGTTCGCCATCGTGCTGCCCAACTGCCCGGCGCTGTTTGGCGCGACGGTGGCCGAGCGCGTGCGTCGACGCGTCGAGCAGGCGCCGGTGATGATCGGCGCCAGCGGCCGGCAGATCGAGGTGACCGTGAGCATCGGCGGGGCCTTCGCGCCGCAATGGGTGCGTTCGACGCCGGCACTGTGGATCGAGCGCGCTGACCAGCAGTTGTACCGGGCCAAGGCGCAGGGCCGCAATCTTGTTCAGTTGGAGGCCGGGGTGGTCTCGCTGGTGAGCCACGAAGAACGGCAGGCGCTGTTCGATGCTTTTGCGGTCGAGGATCACGAATGACCACGCCCGCCCCGAACGACACCACCGCCGCCGCGGGCCCGGCGTCGGGCCGTCCCCCAGCCGACCTGCAGCACGGCACGGGAGCGGCCGACGGCGCTGCTGCACGAGTGGCCAGCAAGCGCTCGCGCATCGCGGCTGTCACCAGCGGCAAGGGCGGCGTGGGCAAGACCTTCATCGCTGCCAACCTGGCTGCGGCGCTGGCGCGCCAGGGCGAGCGGGTACTGGTGCTCGACGCCGACCTCGGGCTGGCCAACCTCGACGTGGTGCTCAACCTGTTCCCCAAGATCACGCTGCACGACGTGTTCACCGGCAAGGCCACGCTCGACGAAGCTATTCTGC
>JANOJJ010000131.1:0-5440 GCA_031408155.1 Rubrivivax sp. | reverse complement strand
CGGGGCTAGGCAGTTCCTGTTGCCGCTGCTGCCGGACGTCGGATCAGCACCGGCGGTGGGGGATGTCGACGTGTCAGCGGCCATGCTCGCCGTCAACACGGCCTTGAGCGATGCCTATCTGGCCCTGTTGTCGACCCTGGCCGATCCGAGTCTGAACTTCATCGTCTTCGATACCTTCGCGGCCCAGCACGGCCTGGAGGCCAGTTTCGCCAACACCACGGAAGCATGCCTGGACGCCACCACAGGGACCGTCTGCGCCGACCCGGACAACCATTTGTTCTGGGACGACCTGCATCCCACGGCCAGGGCACATGCCCTGCTCGGCAACCAGCTGCTGGCACTGGTGCCCGAACCCGACAGCCTGGCCTTGGCCGGCCTGGCCGTGGCGGCGCTGTGGACCGGGCGTCGGCGGCGGATACGCGCCGTCGCGGCCTGAATCGCCCATCGCGCGGATCGAGCACCAGCACTACCTGTCCATCGCGGACTATCCGCGCGAGATCCACCCGCTACTCAACCGAGGTGAATCGGTGCACCAGCTGCAGCGCGCCATTCACGCTGGCCAAGTGGCGCCGGAGCGTGGCCGGCGGCGGCGATCGACCTCACTGTGCAGACCAGAAGCAACTTGCCGCCGCTCGCGCCAGTGCAACGACACGATGAGCGCTCACGCAGGTTGCTTGGTCGTGCCGCTGGTCAGAGCGACGCGCCGCGAATCGCCATCTCGACGTACTTCATGGTCTGCTGGTATGCGCTGGTCAGCGCGCGCGCGCCGGACAGGTCGCTCATCTCTGCGAAACGGGCTGCGATCCTTTCGGGCGTGCGTTCTTCCGGCGCCAAGTAGATGCCCTCGCTTTCCAGCACGTGCACGACTGCGTAGACGCCGGCCCCGGCGCCCAGGATCAGGCGCGAAGGCGCATCCTCGCTGGTCAGATAGAGAACGGCAGGGCTGACCGCTTCGGGCGTGATCCACGCGATCACATCTGCGCTCAGCAGGCCCTCCGTCATCGCCGTGGCGGCCGTCGGCGCCAGCACGTTCACGCGGATGTCGTTCTTGGCCCCTTCGATGTGCAGGACGTTCATGAGCCCGACCATCGCAGCCTTGGCGGCGCCGTAGTTGGCCTGACCGAAGTTGCCATACAGGCCCGAGCTCGAGGCGGTCAGAACGATGCGACCGTAGTTCTGTTCGCGCATCGTCTGCCACACCGCCTTGATGCAGTTGGCGCTGCCACGCAGATGGACCTCGATGACTCGGTCGAAATCGGTCATGTCCATCTTGGCAAAGGACTTGTCGCGAAGGATGCCAGCGTTGTTGACCAGGATGTCGACACGCCCCCAGGCGCTCTTGACCTGCTCGACCATGTCGGTGACTTGCTCGAGGTCGGCAACGTTCGCGCCACTAGCCATCGCGGCGCCGCCCTGTTGCCTGATCGCCTCGACGACGGCCAAGGCACTGTCGGGCGGCTGCCCCTTCGGTCCGAGATCGTTGACGACGACGCGGGCGCCGCGCCGGGCCAGTGCGTGGGCGTGACTGCGGCCGAGGCCATTGCCCGCGCCCGTCACGATGGCAATGCGCTTGTCGAAGTTGAACATGAAGGCTTCGCGAGAGTAGAGGTGATGAAGGGCAGCCGCTCAAGCAATGCGGCCGGAATTCAAGCAACGATCGTCAGCGGGGTGCCCACGAGCCTGGCAGCGGCCACCGATTGCCCGGAGACGATCACGTTCAACGCCGGCTCCAGCCCGATCAACCTTGGCAGACGCTGAGTGCCGCCGGCGCCCGCGGGGCGTGCCGACGAGCACCATCGCCTCGACGGCGTCGTCGGTCAGCGCCTGGTCGACCGCATCGGCGATGCCTGCACGCAGGTCGGCATCCAGGCTGTTGACGGGCGGACAGTTCATCGTGATCACGACCACGGGACTGCGGAGGCTCGAGTTGACGGGATTGCTCATGCGAGTAGGTTTCATCCGGAGGCACAGGTCGAACGAGGCCGACGCGTCGGTGCGCACCGCAGCGTGCGCTGCTCAAGTCGCGGGCCGCTCCCAGAATGCGCTCGTGCGCCCGCCGTCGACGACCAGGTCGTGGCAGTTGACGAAGGCGCCTTCGTCGCTGGCCAGGAACAGCGCCGCGTTGGCGATGTCGTCGGCCAGCCCGGCGCGCGGCAGGGGAGTGGCGAGGGCCAGGCTGGCGCTGAGCTTGTGGAGCTTGCGCGCGTTGTCGTCGGCCGACAGCGTTGCTGCGCGTTGCGAGCCACCCCAGAAGATCGGCGTCGCGATCGCCCCCGGCGAAATGGCGTTCACGCGGATGCGCCTCGGCCCCAGTTCGACACCGGCGATCCGTGTCAGGTGGCTGACCGCCGCCTTGGCCGCCGCGTACAGGTAGCCGCCTTGTCCGGTGCGCAGTGCGGCGATGCTGGAGTTGTTGATGATGCTGCCGCCGGTGCTGTCGTTCATGTGCCGTGCGGCATGCTTGATGCCGAAGACGACGCTGCCCACAAGCAGGTGCATGGCGTCGTCGAATTGCGCTTCGGTGACCGTCGCTACCCCGCCAGCGGTGCTGCCGCCGGCGTTGTTGAAGAGGCAGTCCAGGCGGCCGAACTCGGCGACGGCGAAATCGAGCAGCGCCGCGATGTCGGCTTCCCGTCGCACGTCCGGTGCATGGAAGCGCGCTGTCGCGCCGAGTTCGTGCGCCAGCGAACGCCCCTTGTCGGCGTTGCGCCCGCTGATCACGACCGATGCGCCTTCGCCGACGAACCGGCGGGCGGTGGCCTCACCAATGCCGCTGGTCGACCCGGTAATGACGGCGACCTTGCCTGACAAGCGTCCTGACACAGCGTTCTCCTGGGTGGGGTGAAGCGTGCAGCGCCCTCGGCTGCCATCGAATCAGTGTAGACCAGGTCTTCGAAAAAACTCGAGCGATAGCGCTGCAAAGCAGGGTGGTAGGGGTAAACAGGTACCGACTGGATATTCCAATCACTCTACGATCCGATCGAACAAACGAGGCCTGACTCCTGACTACCCATGGAGCTGACAAGCATGGACATCGAACGACGTGAGGCGATGCAGTCGCTGGCGGCCATCGCGGCGATGGCAACGTTGGCATTCACCGGCGAGGCCGCGGCCCAGATCGCGGCGACAGATCTCGCCGCGCAGCCCTTCGCCAAGCTCGATGGCAACGAGAAGCCGGTTCGCGGCGGCATCCTGCGTGTGGCAGCGCCCGTGTACATCGGTTTCATGAACCCGAATCGCTGGCCGGTTAACGACTGGATCAGCATGAACCTTATCCACCAGAAGCTGCTCATCACCGACGGGGCGTATCGGCCGACGGTGCCCTTCGTCGCCGAATCGGTGGTTCGCGAGGGGCCGACCAGCGCGCTTTTGACGCTGCGCCCAGGCATCCAGTTTCACGATGGCACGCCGCTGAACGCCGAGTCGCTCAAGGAGCAGATCGCCTGGATCCGCGATCCGGCGAATGCCACCTTCACCATCGGCTGGATGGCCAACCTCGACACGGTCGAAGTCGTGGCCCCGCTGAAGCTGCGCTGGAAGTTCAAGGAGCCTTGGGCGGCATTCGAAGGCGTGATCGCCAACGTGCCCGGGTATGTGTTGTCGACGACCGCGCTGAAGAAGGACGCCAAGCGCTTCGAGACCGTCGATCCGAAGGGCGTCGGCCCCTACATCATCGAGGAGGCCAACCCCGGCAACTTCCTGAAGCTCAAGCGCAACCCCAACTACTGGGTCGGCAAGGCGGTGGGCCGGCCCGACATGCCCTACTACGACGGCATCCTGATCTCGGTCAGTCCCGATCCTTCGGTGCGCCTGGCCAACTTTCGCGCCGGCAAGCTCGACGTCCTCTCGCTCGAAAAGGCGCAATACGCGACGGTGAAGAAGGACCAAGCGTTCGATGTCCATGTCGGTCCGGTCAACAGCGTGGCCGCGCTGCGCATCAATGCGGTCAAGGGGCCCTGCGCCGACGTGCGGGTGCGCAAGGCCATCCGGCACGCGATCGACGTCAAGGCCCTGATCCACGGCACGCAGCATGGCCTGGGTCGTCTGGCCAGCGGTCTGTATCCGTCGGATCACTGGGCGCACGACCCGCAACTCAAGCCGGCGGAGTTCAACCTGCAGTTGTCCAAGTGGCTGCTGACACAGGCCGGACTGGACAAGGGTGTGAACATCCGCGGCTACGTCGCCAACACCACCAGTTCGATCGAGGTCGCCGAGGCCGTCAAGAACATGCTGGCCCAGGTGGGCATCAACTGGCAGGTCGACGCCTTGTCGCCGGTAGCCGCCGACGCGCGGCGCAAGTCGCTCGACTGGGACCTGGCCACCGGCGGCTGGACCTTCATCTACGACCCCGACCTGGCGATGACCGGGCTGTACCACCCCAAAGGCAGTTTCCCCGAAGGCCGTTCAGAGCTGGCTTCGCGCACCGCCCTGATCGAGGCTGCACGCAGGGAGGTTTCACCCGAAAAGCGCCAGGCGATGTACCGCGAGCTCGAGCGGCGGTTCAACGACGAGTACTTCGACGTCTGGCTCTGGTGGGAAGAGGGTGCGACGGCCTATCAGAAATGGGTGCGCGGCTACGACCACAAAGCCAGCGTGCAACACAAGGAGGCCTACAGCGCCACCCACTCCACTTGGTTCGCGAACGGAAAGCCGGGCTGACCACGCCAGCGTCGCGCCATGCTTTCCTTCGTGCTGAGCCGCGCCGGCCAGGCGCTCGTCGTGCTGTGCCTGGTCGTCGTGCTGTCCTTCGCGGCGGTCCAGATGATGCCCGGCGATGCCTTGCTGGCAGCCATGGAGTCGACCGGAAGCGTCGCCGACTTGCGCGGCCTCGACGAGGTGCGCAAGGCCTTCGGAACCCACGGCTCGGCGAGCGAGCAGTTCTGGCGCTGGCTGACGAACTTCCTGCGTGGCGACTGGGGCGTGTCGATGGGCACCGGGCAAGACGTGCTCGAGATGTTCCTGCAGCGCGCGCCGGTCACGCTGGAGCTGTTTCTGGGCGGCCTGCTGTGGGCGCTTGTGCTCGGCATCCCGGTCGGAATGATCTGCGCATTCAAGCGTGGTTCGTGGCTCGACACCGTCCTCAGCGGCGTCAGCCTGACCGGCATCGCATTGCCGGTGACCTTCGAGGCACTGGCGCTGATCTACCTGCTGGGCGTGCTGTTTCGCATCCTGCCGGTATCGGGCTACACGCCGTTCAGCGTCGATCCGTGGGAGAACGTGCGGTCGATGCTGCTGCCGAGCTTCGTGATCGGTTCACACCTGGCTGGCGTGCTGGCGCGCTATATCCGCGCCGGCATGCTCGAGGTGCTGCGCCAGGACTACATCCGCACGGCGCGATCGAAAGGCCTGACCGAGGTCCAGATCCTGTTCCGGCACGCGATCAAGCCGTCGATGATCCCGATCGTCACGGTGCTCGGCTTCTCCTTCGCCGGCATGATGG
>JANOJJ010000124.1:0-6212 GCA_031408155.1 Rubrivivax sp. | reverse complement strand
TCGCTTTCGCCCGTCGTTCTTCCCCTTCACCGAGCCCTCGGCCGAGATCGACATCGCGTTTGGCAGCGGACCGCTGGCTGGCCGCTGGCTCGAAGTGGCCGGCTCCGGCCAGGTGCACCCGAACGTCGTGCGCAACTACGGCCTGGACCCCGAACGCCACATCGGCTTTGCCTTCGGCATGGGCCCCGATCGCCTGGCCATGCTGCGTTACGGCATCGACGACCTGCGTCTGATGTTCGACGGCGACCTGCGCTTCCTGTCGCAGTTCCGCTGAGCTCTCGAAGAGACCTCCATGCAATTTCCCGAGTCGTGGTTGCGCGAGTTCTGCAACCCTCCCTTGTCGACGCTGCAACTGTCCGACCAGCTGACGATGTCCGGCATGGAGGTCGAAGACCTGCACCCGGTAGCGCCGCCCTTCACCGGCGTGGTCGTGGCCGAGATCCTGACCGTTGAGCCGCATCCGCAAGCCGACCGCTTGCTCGTGTGCACGGTCGACGCCGGCCCCCAGGTCGGCGGCAGTCCGTTGCAGGTCGTCTGCGGAGCTCCGAATGCCCGGCCCGGCATCCGCGTGCCACTGGCAACCGTGGGCGCCGAGCTGCCCGCCGGCGCGGACGGCAAGCCGTTCAAGATTGGCTTGGGCAAGCTGCGCGGTGTCGACAGCAGCGGCATGCTGTGCTCGGCGCGCGAACTCGGCATCGCCGACGATCACGGCGGCTTGCTGGAGCTGTCCGCCGACGCCCCGGTGGGTAGCTGCATCCGCGATTGGCTTGGCCTGGACGACACCCTCTTCACGCTCAAGCTCACACCCAATCTGGGCCATTGCCTGAGCGTCTACGGCGTCGCACGCGAGGTCTCGGCGCTGACCGGCGCTCCTCTTGTCACACCCGCGATCGCGCCGATCAGACCAGCTCATGACCGCTGCCTTGCGGTGGAGGTGCAGGCGCACGACCTGTGCGGCCGCTTTTCGGGCCGCGTGATCACGGGCGTCAACCCGAAGGCGCCGACACCACAGTGGATGGTCGACCGCCTGGCCCGCTGCGGCCAGCGCAGCGTCACGGCCCTTGTCGACATCTCCAACTACGTGATGTTCGAATACGGCCGGCCATCGCATATCTTCGACCTCGACAAGATCCACGACAGGCTGGTCGTGCGCTGGGGTCGCAAAGGAGAGCGACTCAAGCTGCTCAACGGCAGCACGATCGAGCTCGACGAGCAGGTGGGCGTGATCGCCGATGCGCTGGCCGTGGAGTCGCTGGCCGGCATCATGGGTGGTCACGCCACTGCGGTATCCGACGACACACGCAACGTCTACGTGGAGGCCGCGTTCTGGTGGCCCGACGCGGTGGCGGGCCGCTCACGCCGATTCAATTTCAATACCGATGCTGGCCATCGTTTCGAGCGTGGTGTCGACCCGGCGCTGACCGCGCTGCACATCGAGCGCATCACGCGGCTGGTTCTCGATGTTTGCGGCGGCGAGGCCGGCCCGATGGACGACCAGACGCTGGCCTTGCCATCGGCGGCGCCGGTGCTGCTGCGTGTCGAGCGCGCGAGCAAGGTGATCGGCATGCCGATCACGCAGAGGCAGTGCGCCGAAGTCTTTCGCCGCCTGAGCCTGGCCTGCGTCGAACGGCCCGGCCGCTTGAACGTGACGCCGCCGAGTTGGCGCTTCGACATCAAGATCGAGGAAGACTTGATCGAAGAAGTGATCCGCGTCATCGGCTACGACAAGCTGCCGACCACGCCGCCGCAGGCACCAGTGACCGCCTATGTACGGCGCGAGGCACGGCGCAGCGCGCACGCCGTGCGCCGCACGCTGGCCGGCCTGGACTACTTCGAAACCATCAGCTTCAGTTTCGTCGAGGCGCGTTGGGAGCACGAGCTCGCCGGCAACCCCGACCCCATTCAGGTACTCAACCCGATTGCTGCCCCGCTGGCAGTGATGCGGTCCAGCCTCGTCGGCAGCCTGGTCCAGGCGCTTCGGCACAACCTCGCGCACAAGGCGCCGCGAGTAAGGCTGTTCGAACTGGGCCGGGTGTTCATTCGTGATGGGTCGGCCATCGACGGCGAGCGCGCTGTCGCCGGCCTGCGCCAGCCCTCGCGCATCGGCTGCCTGGCCTATGGACCGGCCGAGCCGGCCCAATGGGGCATCCGCGAGCGTCCGGTCGATTTCTTCGACCTCAAAGGCGATCTCGAAGTCTTGCTGGCGCCGGCCCGGGTTGTCTTCGTGGCCGACAGCCATCCGGCGCTGCATCCGGGTCGCTGCGCGCGCGTGGAGGTGCAAGGCAGGATGGTCGGTCATGTCGGCGAACTGCACCCGCGGTGGCGCCAGGCCTACGAGTTGCCGCTGGCGCCCGTGCTGTTCGAACTCGACCTCGAAGCCGTACTCGAAACCGACCTGCCGACGTTCAGCCCCGTGTCACGGCAACAAGCTGTGGTGCGCGATGTGGCGCTGGTGGTTGGCGATCGCGTGTCGCATGGCGACCTGTTGGCTTGCCTGGCTCGGGATGCCGAACAGCTGATCCGCTCGACCACGCTGTTCGACATCTACAAGCCCGAGCGCGCCAGTGCGGGTCTGGCCACCAATGAGCGCAGTCTGGCTGTTCGGCTCGAACTGCTGGATTTCGACAACACCCTGACCGACGAGCGCATCGACAATGCCGTGGCTGCAGCCGTGGCGCGGGTGCAAGCGGCATTCGGCGCCCGCTTGCGCGCCTGAAGACGCGTGGATCAAGGAGCATCCGTGGTCACTGAGGACATTCCCCCGAGCAATCAGGTCATCCTGCCGTCGCTGGAGACACCGACCCTGACCAAGGCCGAGTTGTCCGAGCTGCTGTTCGATCGGCTGGGCCTGAACAAGCGCGAGTCCAAGGACATGGTCGAGGCCTTCTTCGACATCATCCACGACACCCTTGAGCGCGGCGATGACGTCAAACTGTCGGGTTTTGGCAACTTCAACATCCGCCGCAAAGCGCCGCGGCCGGGCCGCAATCCGCGCACTGGCGAGTCGATCCCGATCAAGGCGCGCAACGTGGTGACCTTTCATGCCAGTCACAAGCTGAAGTCGATTGTGCAAGGCGATACCCCGAGCGGGGAAGACTTCGAGTAAAGTCTAACTTTCTCTTTTGATCCCATTGATTTCAATGGAGAAAGCACTTCCTTCCATCCCTCCCAAGCGCTACTTCACCATCGGTGAGGTGAGAGAGCTGTGTGGCGTCAAGCCCTATGTGCTGCGCTATTGGGAGCAGGAGTTCACGCAGCTCAAACCCATGAAGCGGCGTGGCAATCGTCGTTACTACCAGCACCACGAGGTGCTGCTGGTGCGGCGCATCCGCGAGTTGCTGTACGACCACGGCTTCACGATCAGTGGCGCTCGCAACCGCCTGTCGGACGGCATGGCTGCAGCGGCCGTGCCGCAAGCCGATGTCGATCCGGGCGCGAGTCCCGGCCCGAGTCCGGGTCCGGCGCTGGCCGCTGCCAAGGCCAGCGGCCTTGCGGTCACCAGCGTCGCCGTACCGGCCCAGGCCGAAGGGGACGAAGTGCCGGCTGCCGGCTCGATCGACACCCAGCGCCTGCGCAATGAGTTGATATCGATCCGCGATCTGCTCTCGGTCTAAGCTGAAGTTCCGGTCCACTGCCCCAGGGCAGCCTTGCCGTTGGGGCCGGGTTGACGTGCAAGCGCTCGGTGGATCCGTCGCTGCGTACTCCATGTTCGTGCTGTCCGGTCAGGCGCCGGCGGGTGGCGCGTCAGGCCGCGAGGCGTCGCGCAGCGCGCACGATCCAGCGCGCCGGGTCGACGATGTCGATCAGACTCTGCTCCAGAGGCAGCGGCGTGCCCGCGATGCGCGCGGCCACCAGCTCGCCCAGCAGCGGTGCCAGCGTGATGCCGCGCGCGCCGAACCCGCAAGCCAGATGCAGGCCAGGCGCACGTGGCACCAGGCGGGCCTGGTCGAGCCGGGTGCCGGGCTCGAAGCGGTGCGCAGCCAGCGGGCCAGCGATCGGCAGTCGGTCGAGCGCTTGCACACGCCAGCCGACCCGGCCTCGCCAACGCGTGACATCAGTCGGAGCGCGTAATCCGCACAGACCGAGCAGGCGGGCGAAGTTGGCGCGGTGATCGTCTTCACGCGGCGTGTCGTCGCCTGCGTCATCGCCGGTCGTTGCGCCGCACAGCAACCCTCCAGCGGGCAGTGGCAGCGCGTAGCCGTCGCCCGCCACGGGCAGCTGCAGCGGGCCCGGCGCGCCGTCCGCATCGAACAGACTGACCTGGCCGCGCGTACGGCTCAGTGGGAACGGCGGCCAGCCGAGCGCGGCAAGCAGCGGGTTGGCCTGCTCCGCATTGGCCAGCACGACGTGGGGCGCCGTGGCGATGATCTGGCCGACGGCATCCAGGCATGCCCACTGCGTTGCGTCTCGGCGCAGCCCGTGCACGGCCACCTGGCCGGTGAAGACGACACCGGCGCGAGACAACAGTTCGCGCACCAGTGCGCCCGGCGAGACCCAGCCGCCCGCCGGATAGAACCAGGCCGGTGTGGCCAGCGGCACGCCGGCCTGGCGGCTGGCCGTCGACGCATCGACGGCCTCGACAAAATCGGCCGGCAGGCCCTGGCATGCGAGCCGTGCCCGCATCGCGTCCAGACTGAGGCCGCGTTCCAGACGCAGCAGACCCTCGCGGCCGCGCGGCACGCGCCGAGCATCGAGGCGGTCGATCAGCCGTGCAGTGTGCAGTGCCGCGGAGCGGAACAGGCGCGCGTAGGGACTGTCGTCGCCGTGCACGGTGGCATGGAACAGGCCGGCTGGGTTGCCCGAGCTGCCGCTGGCCGGCTCGGCATGGCGGTCGAGCACCTGCACCTCGAAACCCAGCGCCTGCAGCGCCGCTGCCGTGCAGGCACCGGCCAGGCCGGCGCCGATGACGACCGCGCGGCGTTCGTCGGCCGTTGGTATCGGTGGCGGTCGGTGGGTCGCGAACCGGGGCGCGTAGCGCGCCTGCAGAATCTCGCGCTTGCCGCCTATGCCTGGCCTGCGATGGTGGTCGAACCCGGCAGCCGACAGACCGTCGCGCAACTCGCGCGCCACGCTCCAGGTGGCCGCGGTTGCGCCAGGCAACGCACGCCGCCCCAGGGCCTTGATCACGCGGGGCTCCCACATGGCGGGGTTGACCGCGGGGGCAAATCCGTCGAGGTAGAAGGCATTGGCGGCGAACACCAGTTCGGGCAGCAGCTCGCGCACGTCACCGAAGGCCAGCAGCAGACGAAGCGCACCGGCTTCGAAATCGAGGCGGTGCAGACCCGGCACCAGCGGCGGCCAGGCGGCCATCAACTGCTGGCTCAACTCGCGCGGTCGGCTGTTGGCATGGGCACGTTGCAGGTCGGTCAGCAAGGGGGGATGGGCCTCGACGGCGACGTAGTGAAGCCGGCTGCATCGGCGTGGATCGTCGCGCCACGCCTGCCAGGTGGTGATGAAGTTGTTGCCCAGCCCGAAGCCGGTTTCGGCAATCGTGAAGTCGTCGCGGCCGGCCCAGCGCGCCGGCAGGCCGTTGCCCGCCAGAAAGACATGCCGGGCCTGCGCATGCGCGCCGATGTGAGGGTAGTACAGGTCGTGAAAGTCCGGCGCATGAGGCGTGCCGTCAGAGGCCCAGTCGATGCGGGCCGGCACGATCGGGCGGGACTTCATGCTCGGCTCGTCAACCATTTCAGCAGCGGCTCGCGCATGCTGCTCAGGCCGCGGTAGTCCAGTACCGCAGGGCTCATGGACTGCACGGCCTCGGCCAGCAGCGACGCTCTGTGCGCGCTGTACACCACATCGGCCAGCGGGCGCACATCGACGGCGATGGTGAACAGGCTTTGACCGACCTCGGGCACCGGAATGAAGGTCTGCCGTTCACTGCGGAACCAGGCACGGGGCAAGCCCTTTGCCTGCGGGTCGTGCGACCAGCGTTGCGGAGGCACCCGGTGAGGGTGGGCGTGCAGCCGTGGGTTGTCGGTGACGTTCCAGACAAATCGCTCCCAGCGCTCGAGACCGCCCACGAGCTTGGTCAGCGCTGCACCTGCGCGGCGCAACAACTCGCCGTCGGCCACCGGCGCGTGGATTTGCGCGAAGTGGTGCCCGACCTTGTCTTCCGGCGCCCAGTGCGACGGCAGGGCGACCGCCATCCAGGGCACGCTGGCGTCGCGCGTATCGACGATGGCGAAGTCCTCGGCGAACGACAAGCTCAACAG
>JANOJJ010000120.1:0-4929 GCA_031408155.1 Rubrivivax sp. | reverse complement strand
GACAGTTTGGCAACCTGCATCACAGCGTCCAGTGGGGCGGCGGGGTCGGACACGGCAATGTTCTCGCCCACACTGCGGTTGAACAGGAAGTTCTCCTGCAGCACCACGCCGACCTGGCGGCGCAACTGCGCGGCGTCGATCAGGCCGATGTCGATGCCGTCGACCAGCACCCGGCCCTGCTCGGGCGTGTACAGGCGCTGCACCAGCTTGGTCAGCGTGCTCTTGCCGCTGCCGGACCGGCCGACGATGCCGATCACTTCGCCGGGGCGGATGTCCAGGCTTACCTCATGGAGCACGGGTGGTGCTTCGGGCCGGTAGCGGAAGGTCACCTGGTCGAAGCTGATGCGCCCTTGCAGCACTGGCAGCTGGGCGGCGGCCTGGGGCGGCACTTCGGTGCGCGTGTTGAGGATGTCGCCCAGGCGCCGAACCGAAATGCCGGTCTGCTGAAAGTCGGTCCACATCTGCGCGATGCGCATGATGGGCTGCGCCACGCGGTTGCTGAACATGGTGAAGGCGACGAACATGCCCACGGTCAGTTCACCCGCCATCACCGCATGGGCGCCAAACCACAGCACGGCGGCAGCGACCAGTTTGCCGATCAGGTTGACGGCTTCATGGGCCCAGGTGGCCAGGGTCTGGGTCTTGAAGCTGGCGGCGACGTAAGCGGCCAGTTGCTGGTCCCATCGGCGGGCGAAGGCCGGCTCCAGCGCACCGGCCTTGAGGGTCTGCACGCCGGTGATGCTTTCTACCAGCAGGGCCTGGTTCTCGGCGCCACGGGCGAACTTTTCGTCCAGACGCACGCGCAATACCGGCACCACGGCCACGCTCAAGGCCACATACAACGGCGCGCTGAGCAGCACGATCAGCGTGAGCTTTACGCTGTAGAAGAACATGATGGCCACGAACAGCACCGAGAACAACAGGTCCAGCACCAGCGTCAGGGCATTGCCGGTGAGAAAGCTGCGGATGTTCTCCAGTTCACGCATACGGGCCACCGAATCGCCCACGCGCCGCGCCTGGAAGTAGGCCAGCGGCAAGTTCAGCAGGTGGCGGTACAGGCGCGCGCCCAGTTCCACGTCAATGCGGCTGGTGGTATGGCTGAAGACGTAAGCGCGCAGGCCCGTCAGCAGCGACTCGAACACGACCACCACCACCAGGCCAATCACCAGCACGTCCAACGTGCTGGTGCCGCGGTGCACCAGAACCTTGTCCATCACGACCTGAAAGAACAGCGGCGAGACCAGGGCAAAGAGCTGCAGGAACAGCGACACCAGCATCACTTCACCGATCAGCTTGCGGTGTTTGACCAGGCTGGGCACGAACCAGCTGAAGTCGAACCGGGCCAGCGCGCCGGCCAGGCTGGCGCGGCTGGTGATCAGGATCAACTGGCCGGACCAGTCGGCAGCAAAGGTGTCCAGCGGCTCGATCAGCGGCCGTTGCTCGGCGCCGATGAAACGCTGCACCAGCAAGCGCGCGCCGTCGCACTGCGCCAGCACGACTGCGCTGCCGTCGTTCATCAGCGCCAGGGCGGGCAGCGGCAGCAGCGGCAGGCGCTCGATACGGCTGCGGCTGAGCTTGGCCTTCAGACCGAGCAACTGGGCGGCCAGCAGCAGGTCGGTCACACCGGCTGCACGGCCGCCCGGCAGGCACAACCGATGCGCCAGGGCTGCGGCGTCGGCGCTCACATGGTGCAAGCGGGCCAGCATCACCAGGGCCTGCAAGCCAGCATCAGGCGGCTGCGCGGAGCGGGCAGGCTCGACGGGGTCTGACGAAACACTGCCCAACTGGGCCTCAGACCCAGCGGCCAAGGTGGCTGTAGTCAAGAGATCTCCCTGACGCCGAAGCTGTGCGATGCAGCTGTTCGAGGGTCGAACCTTAGCTTCAAGTGGTCGCCTTGAAGCATCGACACCCGGGCTCGAGGGGTGTAATGTCTTACAGCGGGTTGTCCCCAGGACGTGACAAGCAGATGTTCACGGTGGCTGTTGGACAGCACATCGCGACCTTGAGTCGCGACGAGTTCAGGTGTTCCATTTGGGCCTGAGCCAGTTCATGGCTACCGTCGCGAAGCGGATCGACAACGCTTCATCGCCAACCTGCGATCTTGCGGATCCTTGCGCTGGATCAACTTCGTTTCCCGCGGGCAGAAAGGTCTCGCCCCATGGCTCGATCTCAGCGCCGGGAGTCCTGCTCGTCACGAGCATGGCGCTGATCAGGTGACCTTGCGGCCCGACCCGCTGGCCGGCGCTGCCGCCTTCACGTCGGCCGCAGACATGCCTGCCTCCGCAATTGATGAACTGATGCACTAGAATCATCGCACCACGCGACCACATCCGCACTCTGCTTGGCATGCGCACCACCCTTGACATCGACGAAGACATTCTTGCTGCGGCCAAGGAACTGTCGCGGCGGCAGGCCACTTCTGCGGGCAAGGTGCTGTCGCAACTTGCCCGGCTGGCGCTTGCAGGTGGCGCCGTTGGTCGAGTGGCCGCTGCACCGGGCGGCGTGGCTGGGTTTCGGCCCATCGCGTCGCGCGGCAGCCCCGTCACCAATGAACTCATCGATTCGCTGCGCGACGCCGATGGCGTCTGACCCCGGTTGCCGGTTCCGATGAATCCACCGCTCTGTGCGCACCATGCGCGCCTTGCTTGACGTCAACGTGTTGATTGCGCTGCTCGATGCGGCGCATGTGCACCATGATCTGGCCACGACCTGGCTGGGCCGGGAGTTGGTGCACGGCTGGGCGTCGTGCCCGATCACGCAGCTTGGCTGCGTGCGCATCATGTCGCAAACCGCGTACCCTGGTGCCCTCAAGGCTGGCGAGATTGCTTCGCGGCTTGGCGAGGCGTGCAAGCACGGCGCGCATGTGTTCTGGTCGGAGTCGGTCAACCTGCTGGGCAGCACATCGGTCCGCTGGGCCCATGTACTGGGGCACCGGCAGGTGACAGACACCTATCTGCTGGCACTCGCCGTGAAGCACGGAGGCCGTTTCGTCAGCTTTGATCGCCGCATCGTGCCCAAGGCCGTGGTCGGCGCTAGGCCCGAGCATCTGGTGGTCATCGGGGACTGAATGGGAGCAGCAGGGCTGGGGTCCGGGGCCGTGATCAGGTCTTGCTTCTTGCTGCCTTCTAGCCGCCTGCAGATCCCGCTGGCGGCGTCGGCTCGCCGCGCCCTTTGCGGGCCACGATGCGGCTCACGCGCGAGATCGACAGCCGGGCCTCACGGGCCAACGCGGTCAACGTCTGGCCGCCTTCTGTGGCCGCCCGAAACAATGCCTCGTTGCGCGAGAGACCGAGGCTCATCAGCGACGACAGCGTCAGCGGGCGGTGCGACGCCGACCTGCGCTGGGCCTTGGGCACCTGATCGGAACGAGTTCGCGCGGGCGCCGCCAACTCGAGCATGCGCGCGGCGAAGGAGTCGTCGCCGAGGAAGATCTGCTGCCGCAACGCACCCTCCCACAGCGGCACGTCCTTTTCAGCCCAGACCAGGTCGGCGTAGCGCGACGCCGCGCTGTGTGTGTCGGCGGCCCTGGCGGGCGTGCGGCCAAGGAGGTATCCACGCAGGCCTGTCACATCCAGCCATCGCGGCGCTGCAGCTTCTCCGACGTGAACCAGGTAGCTCGACCATCACCATTGACCCGGCTGCTGCACGAGGCCTGCGCGCACCGGGTTGAGCTCCACGTAGCGGCAGACCGCCAGCAGGTAGGCGTCGCGATCGATCAGCACGGCCTTGAACCGGCCCTGGAACAGATGCCCGACCTTGCTGTGTCGACGGTTGAATTTCTGGTTGAACACGCCATTGAAATGGTGCATCAGCTGCGACAGATTGGCCCTGCTCGTATGCACAACGAAGTGGTAGTGGTTGCCCATCAGGCAGTAGGCCAACACCTCGGCATCGAACCGGTCCATCGCTGTTTCAACCACGGATAGCAGTGCCTGCCGGTCAGCGTCGTCAACGAAGATCGGTTCACGCCTGTCACCGCGCGAAGTGACCTGGTAGGGGCGCTGGGGAACTCGATGCGTAGTGGGCGCGACATGCGGCATGGTAGGGGCAGGGGTAGCAAGAGGCAAGACCTGACCCCCATGCTGCCCGCATCGTCGAGGCCATCGCCGCGCGCGACCCCCAGGCCGCCGAACAGGCGATGTACGAACACCTGACCCGGGCCTGACCCGGGCCAGTGAGCTGTACCGCCGCCCGAGCGCCCCGACGGCCGCCGGCGGCGCGAGACCGTGGCCGCCTGAGGGCGGCATGGCGCGCCGGGTCCGGGGCGGCCGCAAATCCGCTACGCTCAAGTGCATCTCACCGGGCCCCGCTCGATGACCCTCCCAACCACCGCCCCTTGAGCCTGCACGCCGGATTGCCGCTGATCGCCGGGCATACCTTGCCCGCCGGCACGATGCTGCGCGACTACCGCATCGAGCGTGTGCTCGGCGAGGGCGGCTTCGGCATCGTCTACCTGGCCGAGGACGCGGCGCTCGGCCGGCGCGTGGCGAGCAAGGAGTACCTGCCGACGGGCATGGCCTCGCGCGCCATCGACGGGCGCTCGGTGCTGGTCAAGGTGCCGAAGCTATCCGAGACCTTTCTGTTGGGCCTGCGCAGCTTCGTCAACGAGGCACGGCTGCTGGTGCGCTTCGACCACCCGGCGCTGGTCAAGGTGCACCAGTTCTGGGAGGAGGCGGGCACGGCCTACATGGTGATGCCCTACTACGAAGGGCCGACACTGGGCCAGCAGATGGTCAGCCTGCGCCGGCCGCTTACCGAGGCGGAACTGCTGGACTGGCTGACACCGCTGCTGGACGCGCTGGCGGTGCTGCATGCCGACCACGTCTACCACCGCGACATCGCACCCGACAACATCCTGCTCACCGCCAGCGGGCCGCTGTTGCTGGACTTCGGCGCCGCGCGGCGGGTGATCGGTGACCTGACCCATGC
>JANOJJ010000857.1:0-1831 GCA_031408155.1 Rubrivivax sp. | reverse complement strand
TACCTCGGCCACTTCCCGTACACCGCGCGCCAGCGGCGCCGGGTCGTCACGCTGACCGCGGACGAGGCACTGAACAACTTCGACGAACGCCTGCTCCCGCTGCTCGAAGCGCAGGCGCAGGCCGAGGCCAAGCGCTGCATGAGCTGCGGGCAATGCTTCGAGTGCGACAACTGCGTCGTCTACTGCCCGCAGACGGCGGTGTTCAAGGTCAAGAAGACCCAGTCCACCATGGGCCGCTATGTCGATACCGACTACGCCAAGTGCATCGGCTGCCACATCTGCAAGGATGTCTGCCCGTCGGGCTACATCCAGATGGGGCTGGGGGAGTAGGCCGGTGCGCGCCTGGCTTGCCCTGTGCGTCATCGCCCTTGGGTTGGGCGCCGCAGTCGCGCCCGCTCGAGCGGCAGGCCGCACGCCGCTGCCGGTGATCTCGCCCGCGCCCGCAGGCAGCCAGTGCGTGGCGCCGCCGGCCGAGATGCGGCGCAACCACATGACCCTGCTGACGCACCAGCGTGACGACACCGTGCGCAGCGGCGTGCGCGGCGCCAAGGCCAGCCTCAAGGGCTGCGTCGACTGCCATGCCAGTGCACGGACACACAGCGTGGCCAAGGCCGAGACCGACTTCTGCGTCAGCTGTCACCGCTACGCGGCAGTCAACATCGACTGCTTCGAATGCCATACCGGCAAGGCAGGGGGTAGCCCGTGACGACGATCGAGCGCCGCACCGTGCTCGGCTTTGCCGCCGCGCTGGGCGCCGGCGCGATTGCCCCCGGCGTGCACCTGATGGCAGTCGCAGGCGCCGCAAACCCAAGCAGCGGCGCCAACCCCAAGGCGCGCTGGGGCCTGCTGATCGACACCACCCAGTGTGCCGCCGGCTGCACCGACTGCGTGAGCGCCTGCAACACCGAAAACGGCCTCACCACGCCGACGCGCAGCACCGACGCGCAATGGATCCGCAAGGTCGAGATCAAGCAGATCAAGACCGGCCGCCAGGCGTCGCTGCCGGTGATGTGCCAGCACTGCGCCGAACCGCCCTGCGTCGACGTCTGCCCCACCGGGGCCTCGTTCAAGCGCGCCGACGGCATCGTGCTGGTCGACCGCCACAGCTGCATCGGCTGCCGCTACTGCATGATGGCCTGCCCCTACAAGGCGCGCTCGTTCGTGCACGAACCGCTGGCCGAGCAGAAGCCCGACGTGCCGCGCGGCAAGGGCTGCGTCGAAAGCTGCACCCTGTGCGTGCACCGGCTCGACCGCGGCGACCCGACCACCGCCTGCGCCCAGGCCTGCTCCAAGGCCGGCCATAACGCGATCGTCTTCGGCGACCTGAACGACCCGCAAAGCGACCTCGCCCGCCGCGTGGGCGAGATCCAGACGACGCAACTGCGCGCCGACCTGCGGCTTGATCCGGGCGTGCGCTATCACGGGATCTAGACCATGCGCAGCGCTGCCGACACCCGCAACTTCTGGCTGCTGCTGGCCCTGGGCGGTCTGGTCACGGCCGTGGGCCTGGCTGCTGCGCACACGATGGACCTGCACGGCCACGTCATCACCGGCATGGACAACCAGGTCGTGTGGGGCCTGCCGCACGTGTTCGCCATCTTCATGATCGTGGCCGCGTCGGGCGTGCTCAACGTGGCGTCGATCGGCTCGGTGTTCGGAGTTGCTGCCTACAAGTCGCGTGCGCCGCTGTCGGGCCTGCTGTGCCTGGCGCTGCTGGCCGGCGGGCTGAGGTCGCTCAGGAGTCCAGGGATGTGCGCGAGGGGCTCCGGCGTCGCAGGCATCGGAACCTTCACCGCGTCGGCTTTAGCGTAGCGACTCCGACTCCCGAAAC
>JANOJJ010000843.1:0-9665 GCA_031408155.1 Rubrivivax sp. | reverse complement strand
GCTGATCGATGCCGATGACCCGTGCCTGATCGTCAACCGCAGCACCTACACCCGCGACGCCGCGATCACCTGCGCGCGGCTGGTGCACCCGGGCAAGCGCTACCAGTTGCAAGGAGAGTTCCAGCCATGACACCCTGCCCGCGCGAGCGGCGCTGCGTGATGGCACTGCACCTGGTCGAGGCCTGGCGCTTGCATGACGTTGCCCGCGCCCGATGGCTGAGGCTGGAGATCTGAATGCGCACGCTCTACCGCCGCGCCCGCCTGGCGACGATGTCCGACCACCGCGCCTGGGGCTGGATCGAGCAGGGCGCCCTGCTGGTCGACGGTCACCGGCTGGCCTGGGTTGGTCCTGACGACCAATGCCCGGCCGACTTGCGGGCCGATGCCGAGGTCGACCTCGGCGGTGCCTTGGTCACGCCGGGCCTGGTCGACTGCCACACGCACCTGGTCTACGGTGGTGACCGCGCGGCCGAGTTCGAGCTCCGCCTGAGCGGTGCCAGCTACGAACAGATCGCCGCCGCCGGTGGCGGCATCCGCAGCACCTTGGCGGCCACGCGGCAGGCCAGCGACCAGGCCTTGTTCGACCGCGCCGCGGCGCGAGCGCGCTGCCTGATGGCCGAAGGCGTGACCACGCTCGAGATCAAGTCGGGCTACGGCCTGTCACAAGCGCACGAAGCGCGCTGCCTGGGCGTGGCACGACGGCTGGGGCGCGAGTTGCCGCTGACGGTGCGCTGCACGTCGCTCGGCGCTCACGCGCTGCCGCCGGAATTCGTTGGCCGAGCCGACGACTACATCGAGACCCTGATCGGCTGGCTGCCCGGCCAGGTCGAGCAAGGCCTGGTCGACGCGGTCGACGCGTTCTGCGACCACATCGCCTTCAGCCCCGGGCAGGTCGAACGCGTCTTCCAAGCCGCGCGCCGCCTGGGCCTGCCGGTCAAGCTGCATGCCGAGCAGCTCAGCGACCAGGGCGGTGCAGCGCTGGCCGCGCGCTACGGCGCGCTGTCGTGCGACCACCTCGAGCATCTGGCGCTCGACGGCATCGAAGCCATGCGCGCGTCGGGCAGCGTGGCCGTGCTGCTGCCCGGGGCCTACTACTGCCTGCGCGAGACCAGACTGCCGCCGCTACAGGCGCTGCGCGATGCTGGCGTGCCGCTGGCCATCGCCAGCGACCACAACCCGGGCTCGTCGCCGGTGCTGTCGCTGCTGCTGATGCTGAACATGGCCTGTACCCTGTTTCGCATGACCCCTGAAGAAGCCTGGCGCGGCATCACGGTCAACGGCGCACGCGCACTCGGGCTGCCCGACCGCGGCGTACTGCGCACCGGTGCACGTGCCGACTTCGTCGTCTGGGACGCCGAACACCCGCGCGAGATGGCCTACCGTCTGGGCTGGAACCCTTGTCGCCGGGTGATCTTCGGCGGCGTGGAGCGATTCGAATGAAGCCAGAGGTCTACACCCTGCATCGCGGCACGCGGCCGCTGCTGGTCAGCCTGCCGCATGTCGGTACCCTGATCCCGGAGCCCCTGCGCAGCCGTTATGTCGAGCGCGCGCTCGGCGTGGAAGACACCGACTGGTTCCTCGATCGCCTGTATGCCTTCGTCGCCGAACAGGGCGCCAGCCTGCTGGTGCCACGCTGCAGCCGATTCGTGGTCGACCTCAACCGACCGAGCGACAACCAGCCGATGTACGCTGCCAGCAACAACACCGAGCTGTGCCCGACCCGTTTTTTCACCGGTGAGCCGATCTACCGCGACGGCCAGGCGCCGAACGCGGCCGAGGTGGCGCAACGTGTGGCCACCAACTGGCAGCCCTATCACGACGCACTCGCGGCCGAGCTGACACGGCTGAAGGCCGAGCATGGCCACGCGCTGCTGTTCGACGGTCATAGCATCAAGAGCGAGCTGCCATGGCTGTTCGACGGCAGGTTGCCGCACATGAACCTGGGCACGGTCGATGGCACCAGTTGCGCGCCCACGTTGGCCGCGCGCGTGGTCGAGGTCTTTGCCGCGCAATCGACCTACAGCCATGTGCTCAACGGCCGCTTCAAGGGGGGCCACATCACGCGCCAGTACGGTCGGCCCGAACAAGGCGTGCACGCGCTGCAGCTCGAGATGTGCTGGCGCGCCTACATGGACGAAGCTGCGCCGTACCGCTGGCACGATCAACGCGCCGCCGCCGTGACACCGCTGCTGCGCGCGATGATCGATGCGATGCTGAGCTGGGCACCCGATGCCTGAGACGCTGCTGTGGGCGCCCAGCGCCTGGATCAACGGCCGCTGGCGCGAGCGGGTACTGCTCGAGGCCGGGCCCGACGGCCATTGGTTGACCATCAGCCCCGACGTGTCTGCCCCGGCGGGCGCCGAATGCCTGGCTGCGCCGGTCATGCCGCCGCTGGTGGACGCACACAGCCACGCTTTCCAGCGTGCCTTCGTCGGCCTGGCCGAGCGGCGCGACAGCGCGCATGACAACTTCTGGTCCTGGCGCGACCGCATGTACGGCGTGGCCTTGCGCATCACGCCCGAGCAACTGCGCGCGCTGGCCGCCCACCTGTATGTCGAGCTGTTGGCCGGCGGCTACACCCAGGTCTGCGAATTCCACTACCTGCAGCATGACCCCGACGGTGCGCCCTACGCCGACCCTGCGCGCATGGCCTGGGCGCTGGCCGACGCCGCGGCCGACGCCGGCATCGGAGTGACCCTGCTGCCCACGCTGTACGAACGCTCGGGCTTCGGCAGCCATGGCCTGCGTGATGACCAGCGGCGCTTTCGCACCGGCCCGGCCGAGGTGCTGGCGCTGCAGCGCGCCATCCGCGGCGCCGGCCGCCCGCTGCTCGCCAGCGGGGTCGCCATCCATTCGCTGCGCGCGGCGTGGCCCGAGTCTCTGCGTGCGCTGGCCGAGCAGAGCGACGGCCCGCTGCACATCCACGTCGCCGAGCAGCAGTCCGAAGTGCGCGACAGCCTGGCGGCCACCGGTTGCCGCCCGATCGAATGGCTGCTGCGTCACGCCGCACTGGATGCGCGCTGGCAACTGGTGCACGCCACCCACAGCGTGCCCTCCGAGGTCGACGGCGTGGCCGCCCGTGGCGCCGGGGTGGTGCTGTGCCCGGGCACCGAGGCCAACCTCGGCGACGGTCTGCCCGATCTGCCCGGCTGGCTGGCCGCGGGCGTGCCGCTGGCGCTGGGCTCGGACAGCCAGGTCACGCGCAACTGGAGCGAAGAGCTGCGCTGGCTCGAGTACGCGCAGCGCCTGCTGCGCCAGCAACGCAACGTGGCCGCCGCGCCGGGCCGGCAGCCGGCCACAGCGGCGCGGCTGTTCGACCGCATGCTCGGCGGCGGCGCGGCGGCGGCCGGCTTGCCGCGCTGGGGCCTGCAGCCGCGCGCGCGCGCCGACCTGCTGCTGCTGCATACGAAAGACCCGGCCTTGCTCGGTCTGCCGGCGCAGCACCTGCTCGACGGGCTGGTGTTCGCCGCACCCGGCAGGCCCTTCGCACGGGTGATGGTCGCCGGGCGCTGGGTCGAGCTCGACCGCCCGGCGCTGGCCGAGCGGCATCAGGCGGCGATGCAGGCCCTGTGGGGCGAGCCCGGCAACCCGGCCTGACAGGCTGAGCGCCGCGCTTTCGCGGCCAGCGACCGTTTCGCGCAGTCGTGCCAGGACCTCGAAGCGGTCCAGCAGGGGCAACTGCAGATCCACCAGCACGACGGCCGGCACTTGCAGGCGCCATCCGTCGAGCGCCGCCAACCGAGCTCTTTGCGGCGCTGAACAGGGCCTTGCAGGCGACGGCGTCGCTTGCGACACCAGCCGGCGGCTTCAAGCTAGGGGCTGCGCCGCGATTGACCCCGACCGAGGCGGCCGGGATACTGCATTGCTTCGGGCCATCTCACGCCCGCCCCCACCGCCTCATGGACCTCTACCTCAAGCTGCCCGGCCACGCTGGTTCATCACTCCGGCCCGGCTACCGCCATTGGGTCGAGGTGCAGACCATGCGCTTCGACCGTCCGTTGCTTGAAAAGGACGCGGCCGAGTTCACCATTTTCAAGACGCCCGACGCCTTGTCCAGCGTGTTGGTCGGCCTGGTGATCTCGGGCGATGCCCTGCGCCGCGTGCGCGTGCACCAGGTCGAAGGCAACGAGGCGCTGAGCCGCCTGCGCTTCGATCAGGTTCGCGTCAGCGGCCTGACCATCGACGGCGCCGGCGACCAGGCGATGGAATGCGTGCAGTTCCACGCCGAACGCTGGCAACCCGAGTAGCCGCCTGCGCGCGTCGATTGCGCGCCCGCGGTCGTTGATTTGCGGCTAAGCAAATGTGTTTGTCGACCAACGCCGGGCGCCGCCAGGGGCCTGGGATGCGCTCAGGAACGGCGTCGCGTTTCGCGTTCGCGTTCGCGCTGCCGCAGCACGTCGACCATCACGTTGAAGGTGCGCGCCAGCTGGCCCAGTTCGTCGCGGCCCTTGACGTCGACATAGGCCTGCTCGAACTGGCCTGACTTCAGCGCATGCGCGCCGGCCGTGAGCTGCTGCAGCGGGCGCACGATGCTGCGCGCGAAGCGCAGCGCCAGGCCGGTGAAGAGCAGGCCCACCAGCGCCAGGCTCACCAGCAGGTGCGTCAACAGGCGCTGCACGGGTTGCTCGAAGGTCTGGCGCGTCTCCGATACCACCACCGTCCAGTGATGCCCCGGCACCGGCGCATAACCGGCAATCTCGTCGACGCCGCTGGTGGTGGAGCGATAAGCGACATGGCCGGTCGAGCGGGTGCGCCCGAGCACGGCAGCGGCCAGCTCGGGCTCGTTGGCACTGTCGATGCGGTCGCGGCGGAAGCGCTGGTCGGCCTTGATGCGCTCGAGCGCCTGCGGGCTCAGCGGCATCAGGCTGCGAAACATGAGGTCCTTGTTCGGGTGATGCACCACCACGCCGTCGCCGTCGACCAGGAAGGGCGTCAGGTCCGCGTCGTGCCTGACCTCGTCGAGGATGGCCGAAAACGCGGTTGCGCGCACGCGCAGCACCACCGCGCCCATCAACTGACCCGCTGCATCGCGCACCGGTTCGGCGAAGAAGACGCCGGCGGCGCCGGCAGCGGCACCGACCACGATGCCGGTGGTGAACGAGCGCCCGGCCATGGCCTCGCGGAAATACTCGCGGAAGGCGAAATTGCGACCCAGCAGGTCGCGGTCGGTGGAAATGCGCACACCTCCGGCGGCGTCCATCACCATCACGAAGTGGAGGTCGGGGTTGGCCTGCGTCAGTGCCTGCAGCCGCTGCTGCAGCGCGTTGAAAACCAGTTCGTTGGGCGCGAACAACCAGCGTGCCACGTCGGCGTCGCCGCCCAGGCCACGCGCGAGCTTGGCACTGTCGCCCAGCAACTGAGCCAGGCGACCGGCGGTGTTGTGCGCGATCAGCTCGGTCTTGCGCAGCTGGGTCGCCTGCAGCGCGCTCTGCGCCCCGTCCAGGTTATACAGCCCGGTCAGCAGCATCGGGACCAGCGCCGTCACCACCATCGCCAGCGCCAGCTTGGCCGCCAGCGGCCAGGCCGATGGTGCCAGCCCATGGCGCCACCAGTGGCCCAAACGAGCCGTCCAGTGCGCCGGCTGGTCGGACCCGTCCGCGCCGTCGAGCTGCGAGTCCTCGCGCCGCAGCGCCTCTTTCAGGCCCAGGTTCGACACGTGGTCGGCAAGCAACTTGTCGCGCCACTGCTCGACCGTGTGCGGCCGTGCCGCCGGGTCCATCTGCAGGGCCCAGTCGATGGCCTCGAGGAAAGCCCGGCCAAAGCGCCCCTTGCCGACATCGACCGCCGGCGGCAGGCTGATTCCGCTCGCTCTGGCCTCGGCGTCGGGTGGCTTGGTGCCGGCCACGGCCCAGTACAGCGTAGCCCCGAGCGCATAGATGTCGGTCCAGGCACCCTGCTCGCCAATGCCGTATTGCTCGACCGGCGCATAGCCCGGCGTCACCACCACCGCGTCCTGGTCAGCCAGGGCCACGGTCTGGCCGGCCGACCCGAAGTCCAGCAGTACCAGTCGACCATCCTCGGCCCGAACCTGTATGTTGTCGGGTTTGATGTCGCGGTGCAGATAGCCCGCGGCATGCACCGCCGACAGTCCGTCGAGCAAGGGTTGCAGCCGCTCGACCAGCAGACGTTCACCTTGACCGCCTTGACCGCCTTGTTGCTTGCCCTGGGACTGCTTGAGCCACCACTTCTTGAACGACTTGCCGCGCTCGTATTCGAGCACCATGTAGGCCGTGGCGTGGGCCTCGAAAAAGCGCGCCACACGCACGATGTTGGGGTGCCGAAAGCTCGCCAGCGTGCGCGCCTCGGTCAGAAAGTTCTCCAGCCCCTGCTGGTAGCGGTCGCGGTGCTGCGACGCATTGGGCGACACGCTGCTGTCGCTGGCGCGAAAGGCGATCTCCTCGGGCAGGTACTCCTTGATCGCCACCTCGGCATCGAGGTTGGCGTCGGTGGCCAGGTAGGTGATGCCGAAGCCGCCCTGGCCGAGCACCCGCTCGATGCGGTACTCGTGCAAGCGCTTGCCCTTGGGCAGCGCCAGCGAGAGTTTGGGCAAGGGCCGCAGCGAGGTGCCGCGCTCGAGCGTACGGTCGGCCTCGTCGTGCTGGTCGCGCGGCCGCACGACGGTGTTGCGGATGACGGTGGCGTCGCTGTCGTCGTCACGCGGCTGCAGCAGCACGGTGGTGTCGCGCGACGACGGAGCCGGCGCGGCCACGATCCGGGGCGTGACGATGGAGGTCGGGTCCCGCTCGGGTTCGGCATCGTCGGGAGAAAAAGTGCGCGTGGGCGGAAACTGCGAGGACTCGGCGTCACGGCCGTGCATCGACGGCCGCTGCCGCGCCGACGCCGGCGGGCGCACGGTGGCGTCGGGGTCGACCGCCGGTGCACCGTGGGCGCGCACCACCGTGGCGTCTGGATCGTCCATCCGCTGCATGCGCGGCCTAGAGCGCGAGCTTGCGCGCCGCCAGGTCCTTCATGATCTCTTCGGAGCCAGCGCCGATCATCATCACCTTGACCTCCCGGTACAGCCGTTCGCTGCGCGTGCCCCGCATGACGCCCGCGCCGCCGAGGATCTGCACCGCCTGGTCGGCACAGAACTGCATGGCCTGCGTGGCCACCACCTTGGCCTTGCAGGCGCGCGCCAACATGTCGAGCGGCTTGTGCCGGATCCCCTGCCGCTCGGCCAGCGCCGCGCCGAAGGTGCGCAGCTGGTGCGCAGCTGGTGCGCCCAGTCCAGTGTTACTTCAGTGCAGGCCTGAGCATACGCGCAGACCATCGTGGCCATCATCAACCTTTCGGGGTTGAAATGCGCATGATGGCCTTGAAGCCGTCCCCTTCTTCACCGATGAGGTGAGCGGTCGGCACGCGACAGTTGCCAAAGCGCGCGCATGAGGCGCGATCTCGCGCGCGCACGGCCGGAGTCCTGGTTCGGCTCGGGCATCATCGCGAACCGATCGAACACACCTGGCCGTCGCCCATGAACTTCATTCCTTCGATCGCCCTCGTCGGCGAGCCGACGCCACACAGCTGGCACCTGGCCTTCGTCGACGGCAAGCTGTTGCTGCCCGAACCCGAGGACGCTGCACTGGGCCCGCTGCAGACCAGCTGGCAGCACGAGGCCGAGGTGCGGCACTACCTGGGGCGGCTGAACGGCCTGGACTGCTGGGCCCTGCGCCTGACGCAGGCCCCGGCCGGCTGGCGCGCGGTGCCGCTGCGCAGCGCGATGATGGGCTTTTCCGAGGCCCTGGCTGGGCTGGCTGGCCGCGCCGCGCAAGTGCTGGAGTGGGACCGCACGCATCGCTTTTGCGGCACCTGCGGCACCCCGACCGAGCATCAGGCCGGCGAACGCGCGCGGCGCTGCCCGGCCTGCCGCCACGTGGTCTATCCGCGCATCAGCCCGGCGATGATGACCCTGGTCTGGCGCCCGGGCGAGGTGCTGCTGGCGCGCGCACCGCACTTTGCCAACCGGATGTACAGCGCGCTGGCCGGTTTCGTCGAGGCCGGCGAGTCGATCGAGCAGTGCATCCGGCGCGAAGTGACCGAAGAGGTGGGCGTGCAGGTCGACCGGCTGCGCTACTACGGCAGCCAGAGCTGGCCGTTCCCGAACAGCCTGATGATTGCCTTTACCGCCGAGTGGACGGACGGAGAGATCGTGGCGCAAGCCGGCGAGATCGAGGACGCGCAGTGGTTCCCGATCGACGCCCTGCCGCAGATCCCGCCTCGTTTCTCGATCTCGGGACACCTGATCCGGGACACCGTGGCAGCGATGCGCGACGGGATGTGAGGATTCCCTGCGCGCACGCCACCGGCGCGCCAGCAAGCGCCAGCAAGCGCCAGCAACCGGCAGCAAGCGCCCGCACCGATCGCCGCCAACGGGTGCATCGCTCCGGCGCCGCAGGCCGATCCTGCATGGTTGGCTGAACAGCGCCGCCTACGCCTTGCTGTTGAACAGCTCTGGCAGCCGGTCGGGCCAGAAGAATCCTCACATCGCAAGAACAACAGGAGTTGCGGCCGGCTGCGGGTCGGCCCGGCGCCGTCAGAAAGGTCACGATGAAACGCTTGCAGTGGGGGCTGGCGACTGCGCTCGCCAGTTGGGCCTGCGCGACCACACAAGCCGCGCCGATCAGCCTGGATTTCGAGGGCATCGCGGCCCATCCGAACAACAGCCAGGTCCATATCGTCGACTACTACAACGGCGGCGCTGCCAGCAACGCCAGGGTCGGCCCTGACCTCGGGGTGACCTTCTCGACCAGCGCGCTGCCCGAGCCCGGCAGTTCGGCCCTGGCCGGGCTGGCCCTTGCGGCGTGCTCAGTGCGGGCCAACGAGCGAGATCACGCGGCAGCCGATGATCCGCGACAATTTGGCTCCGATCACCGAGACCTCGCCGTCGTCATAGCTGCGAGCCACGGTGATGCGGTCCAGGAAGCTGCGGTACAGCGCAATCGACCAACTCCTGGCGCCACGCCCGCCCACAAAGGCCGACAGGTCGACCGAACGGATGGACTTGAACTCGGCCACGCCGGCGGCGTCCTGCAGCACGAGCCTGCGTTCGCGGTCGAAGGTGAAGTGACCGTACGACGAGCGCAGCACCAGCCGTTGCTCGTTGTGTTCGACGATCTCCACGAAAGGCTCGACCAGCGGTTCGCCGAGCGCGGCTTCGACCAGCGGCGACAGTTTGATGGCCAGGTGCCTGGGCAGCTTCATGACGGCCTCGTTGCTCACCAACACGCGATGCACGACCCGCCATGGTAGCCAAGGTGGCGGCATGACATCGCCCGCCGCTGCGGTGCAATGACGGGCCGGCTCAACGCTGCCGGTGCCGCGCCGCGCGGTCCGACAGCGCGCCCGGAAAGTACAGCGCCGTCAGGCTCTTGCTGTGCACCGGTGAAAAACCGGCCGGCTCGTGCCCGTTGCCGTGGCGGCGCCAGTCGCGCACCCAGTGGATGTGGTCGGCCACCTCCATCAGGCCCATCGTCTCGCGGTCGCCGACCAGCACGCCCTGCACGCGCAGGCCCAGGCGCTCGCGTGCGTCGTCCAGCCGCGCCAGCGTTGCCGGCACGCAGCCGAACTCGCCGTCGCTGACGATCAGCAGGTCGGCGCTGGCCCAGCGCTCGGTCTGCACCCGGGCGATGGCGCGCTCGATCGGGGTTTGCAGGTCGGTGCCGCCGTCA
>JANOJJ010000812.1:0-2233 GCA_031408155.1 Rubrivivax sp. | reverse complement strand
CCGAGTTCGCGTGGACCGTCGGCTGGTCCGCCCGGTTCTGACTCCGGCACAATCCGTCCGTCAGCACACAGGCACTCAGCGAAACACTCCACGCAACATGCGACCCCGCCCTCCCACCTCAAGACCGGCTTCGGCGCCTCGCGCGACGACGCTGGACGGGTGGTGGCTGGGCCGCTGGCTGCTCGTGCTGCTGTTGGCCTGGGACCAGATCGGTTCGCCCCTTCATCAGCACCACCACGATTCCGGCGTCGACGCTCAGTGGTCCGTCGCCCAGAAAGACGCCAACGGAATTGATGAGCGGCGCATCGAGGACAGGGATGACCTCCCGAGGCTCTCGCATGCCACCCTTGCTGTGCGGGTCCAGGTCGATGCTGCACCAGATCCTCAGGACAGTGCCGGTACACCCTTGATCCTGCAGACCTGGTGCGCCCTGAGCGTGACCAGCGACATCCAGTCCGACCACGAACTGCGCTGGCCGGACGCGCGGCCACCCCGCGGCCAAGGTCACCTGTGCTTGCCCCCCGCGGGGCGCGCCCCGCCGCTCCACGCCTGAGAAGCCCGTTTTCGTCGCTTTTCTGGTGGCGCCTGCCCTGATGGCGCCCGGTTCCCGTGGAGTTCACATGTCCCATCGTTTTTCCCGGCGTTCGCTCGGCCGTTGTGCCTTGGCCCTGGTGCCCTGGTTGATCCTGGCCAATGCGCACGCTGCCGACGAATTTGCCGTGTCGGCGGCGCAGATGCAGGCCTTGGGCGTGCAATTGCAGCGCCTCGACAAGCCGGCCGATATCGCTGGTCAGACCTTCCCCGCCCGCGTGGCGCTCCCACCCCGCCAGGATCAGGTCGTCAGTGCGCCGCTGCCGGGAGTGGTCGAACAACTGCTGGTCGCTGACAACGATGCGGTCAAACCCGGCCAGCCCTTGCTGCGGCTGGCGAGCCCTGAACGCGATGACTGTGGCTCAAGCTGATGGAAGCCGCATCGCGAGGCAGGCTGTCGGGCAAGACGCTGCAACGGGAACGCCAGTTGTTCAGCGAAGGCATCGTGCCCGAGCGGCGCGTGCATGAAGCCGAGTCAGCTGCGGCCGAGGACGCTGCGCGTCGCCAGCAGGCCGAGTCGGCCCTGCGCATGGCAGGCCTGGACGAGGCGGTGATCCGGCGCGTCGCCGAGGGCGGCAAGGCCGACACCACCTTGACGGTGCGCTCCCATGCCGCCGGCAAGGTGTCCGAACTGAAGATCCGTCCCGGCCAGCGCGTGGCGCAGGCCGACGCGCTGATGCATGTGGCCGACACCCGCCGCCTGTGGCTGGACATCCAGATCCCGTTGGCGCGGCAAAACGAAGTGGCGCAGGCCAAGGGCGTGCCGGTCACGGTGATCGGCCGCGAGGTGCGTGGCACCGTCGCCAGCTTCGGCGCCGCGGCCGCCGACAACCAGACGCTGACCCTGCGTGTCGATGTCACGCAAGGCGCAGCCCTGCTGCGCGTGGGCGAGTTCGTGCAGGTGCAGGTGCCGTTTGCGTCGACCGGCGACGCCTGGCCCGTGCCGCTACAGGCCGTGATGCGCGACGGCGACAAGGCCTATGTGTTCGTACGCACGGCCAAGGGTTTTGTCGCCAAGCCGGTCACTGTGCGCGCCAGCGCCGGCCAGTCGATCCATGTGAGGGGTGATTTGCAGGCCGGCCAGGAGATCGCCAGCACCTCGGTCATCGCGCTGAAGGCGGCGTGGCAAGGCAAGGGCGGGAGTAATTGACATGACCCCCACGCTCACTTCGTTCGCTGCCCCCCGTGGGGGCGCAGGCCCCCTTGGGGCTGCCCGGCGGGAGGCCTGAGATGCTCAGCCGCCTCGTTCAATTCGCCCTCTCGCAGCGCCTGTTCGTATTGCTGGCGGGGGTGCTGCTGGCCGGTGCCGGCTGGTTTTCGTTCAAGAACCTGCCCATCGACGCCTTTCCGGATCTGTCGAGCACCCAGGTCAAGATCATCATGAAGGCACCGGGCATGACGCCCGAGGCGATCGAGAGCCGCATCGCGATCCCCATCGAGGTCGAGATGCTGGGCATCCCGAACCAGCGCATCCTGCGTTCGGTGTCGAAGTACGGCATCGTCGACATCACAGTCGACTTCCAGGACGGCACCGACATCTATTGGGCGCGTCAACAGGTGTCCGAGCGCCTGGCCAACATCGCCGCCGACCTGCCCACTGGCATCAGCGGCGGCATGGCGCCGATCACCACGCCGCTGGGCG
>JANOJJ010000788.1:0-1564 GCA_031408155.1 Rubrivivax sp. | reverse complement strand
CACGCCAGCCCGACCGGCCGCCGCCGCTGTCGCCCCGCGTCTTGAGCGCGGCGCGCTTCTTGGCAGCATCGTCGGCCCAACTCGAAGACAGCTTTTCGGACTTGACCTGCTTCTTGTCACCCGGCTTGGCGGCACCAGCCGATGCCGTGGCAGCGCCGGCTGCGGCCTTGGGCTTGTGGATCGTGCCCTTGATGGCTTCCTTGGCCGCTGCGGCGACTTCGGGTTTGGGCTCCTCGGCCTTCTTGGCGACCAGCGACTTGCGCGGCGCCGACATCATCGCTCGAATGGCCGCGGCCTCGGTTTCGGCAACCTTGCGGCGGCGCGCCAGATCGTCCGAGCGTGCGTTGTCCTCGGCCGCCTTGTCCGCGGCCTTGACCACACGCAGCACCGGCTTGGCGGGCTCGGCGGGCTTGGGCGGCTCGGCGGCCCTTTCAGTGGCCTTGTCAGTGGCCTTTTCAACGGCCTTCTCTGCTGCCTTGCCCGGCTCCGGCGCTGCTTTGGCGGCCGGCGCGGCGGCCTTGCCTGAGACGGCAGCATGCCTGGCCTCGTCGGTCGCCTTGGCGACAGCTTCGGCAGCGGCCGTGGCGGCGGCTTCGGCGGCGGCCCTGGCGGCCGCCTCGGCGGCCTCGCGCGCCAGCCGTTCGTGCTCTTCGCGCAGGCGGCGCTGCTCGGCCAGTTCGGCCTCCTGTTGGCGGATCAGCTCGGCCTGGGCGTGGGCTTCTTCCTCCCGGCGCTGGAGCTCGAGTTCCTCGGCGCTCGGCCCTGGCGCTTCCTCGACCGCGGGCGACGCGTCGTCGCGCTTGATGAAGACCCGCTTCTTGCGCACTTCGACCTGGATCGTGCGGGCCTTGCCACTGGCGTCGGCCTGCTTGATCTCGCTCGTCGATTTGCGGGTCAGCGTGATCTTCTTGCGCTCGCCGGCGGCGGCGGTGCCGTGCGCATTGCGCAGGTATTCGAGCAGGCGCTCCTTGTCGGCCTCATTCAAGGCATCGTCAAGAGACTTCTTGCTCACGCCGGCCGAATGCAGCTGATCGAGCAGCGCCGTCGCAGGGCGATTGAGCTGCGCAGCGAACTGGGCGACGGTGGTCACGGCCATGTGCGGTGCTTCCTATCCTGGGGTATTCGTGCGGGTCGGGGTGGGCGTCGGGCCGGTCATCAGGCGGTGAACCAGTGTTCACGCGCCTTCATGATCAAGGCACGCGCTTGGGGTTCGTCGACGGCGGTCATCTCGGTCAACTCGTCGACCGCCAGATCGGCCAGATCGTCGCGCGAATGGATGCCGCCGGCCCCCAGCTTGGCGATCAACTCCGGCGTCAGGCCTTCGAGGTCGCGCAAGTCCTGCGAAACCTGCTCGACCTGCTCTTCCTTCTCGATTTCCATCGTCAGCAGCGCGTCCTTGGCACGGGCGCGCAGTTCGTTGACGGTGTCCTCGTCGAACGATTCGATCTCCAGCATTTCCTGGATCGGCACGTAGGCCACTTCTTCCAGGCTGGTGAGCGGATCTGCGAGGTCTACACCGCCGAGCGCTTCGATGGCCGCATCGAAGGGTTCGACAACGCGGAGG
>JANOJJ010000769.1:0-7821 GCA_031408155.1 Rubrivivax sp. | reverse complement strand
CGCTGCAACGATGACGATGTCTTCCATGAGTGACTTCTCCAGTGTGATTGAAAGCGGTGAAGGGTCGGGACGCGCGTTCAGGCTTTTGCCTTGACGTAGCGCCCGGGCGCCGGCTCGATGGCCCTGTACTGGCGGTTGCCCGGGGTCTTGGGCGCTGCCACCAGCTTGCCGCCATGGCCGCGCAGCCAACCGGTCCAGTCGGGCCACCAACTGCCTGGATGCTCGGTCGCCCCTGCGAACCAGGCGTCGGCAGTGGGCGGCAACTTGTCGTTGGTCCAGTAGCTGCGCTTGCCTTTGGCCGGCGGGTTGATCACGCCAGCAATGTGGCCGGACGCTCCGAGCACGAATCGCCGCTTGCCTTCGACCACTCGGGTGGAGCCATAGGCCGCCATCCAGGGCACGATATGGTCCTCGCGCGAGCCGTAGATGTAGACCGGCGCCTTGATCTTGCGCAGGTCGAGCTTCTCGCCGCAGACCGTGGTCGCGCCCGGCACCTTGAGCTTGTTCTCGAGATAGGTGTTGCGCAGGTACCAGCAGTACATGGCCCCGGGCAGATTGGTCGAGTCGCCGTTCCAGTACAGCAGGTCGAAAGGCGGCGGCGACTCGCCCTTGAGGTAGTTGCCGACGACATAGTTCCAGACCAGGTCGTTCGGGCGCAGGAAGCTGAAGGTCGTGGCCAGCTCATTGCCCTTGAGCAGGCCCGGTCCGCGGGGGGCGTCGGCGCCGATGGTCATCTCACGCAGCTTGACCAGGTTCTCGTCGACGAAGATGTCGAGCACGCCAGTGTCGTCGAAGTCGAGCAGCGTGGTCAGCAACGTCAGGCAGTGAGCTGGCTGCTCGCCGCGCGCTGCCAGCACCGCCAGCGCCGTGGTGATGATGGTCCCGCCGACGCAGAAACCCATCATGTTGAAGGGTTCGACCCCGGTGATTGCCTGCACGGTGCGGATAGCCTGGATGGCGCCGTGCTCGATGTAGTCGTCCCAGGTGGTGGCCGCCATGCTCGCGTCAGGATTGCGCCAGCTGACGACGAAGGTACGGTGACCCTGCTCGACGGTGTAACGAATCACCGAGTTGTCGGGCTGCAGGTCGAGGATGTAGAACTTGTTGATGCACGGCGGCACGAAGAGCATCGGCCGCTCGTGCACCTTGGCGGTGGATGGTTTGTATTCGATGAGCTGGAACAGCTCGTTTTCGAACACCACCGCGCCTTCGGTGGTGGCCACGTTGCGACCGACCTCGAACACACTTTCGTCGGTCTGCGAGACGTGGCCCTTCTTCACGTCCTCCAGCAGGTGGCGCATGCCGGTGGTGAGGCTCTCGCCGTTGGTGGCCAGGGCCTTTTGCAGCGCTTCGGGGTTGAAGGCCAGGAAGTTGCTGGGCGATGCGGCGTCGATCCACTGCTGCACGGCAAAGCGGACCCGGCCCTTGGTCTTCTCGTCGCCCTGCACCGACTCGGCCAACTGCATCAAGGCGCGTGCGTTGAGCAGGTACATCTGTGCCGTGTAGGCCGCCGCCGGGCTTTCCAGCCATTCGTGGCCGGCGAAGCGCCGGTCACCGATCGGCGCCGGCTTGGTCTTGCCATCGGCCTGCACACGTTCGAGCGACTGGTTCCAAATCTCGGCGACGCACTTCAGGTAGTCGGCCTGCACCTGGGCCAAGTCGGGTGCGGGCAGGCTCAGCCCGGAGAATGTCTTCCAGACCTCGGCCATTGCGGGGCCAAAACGGTCGGTCGACAAGTCCATCTGGGGCGGATTGAATGGGGACTTCAGCACCGGGGTCTCCTGTGGTTCTGATCTCGTTCAAACTTGCTCCGGCGGCGGCCCGGGCACTGCTGCGAGGGCAGCGTAGGTACTTCGCCTTACCCTGCCATGACATCATCGTCGCTTGCGCGACCAGCCGGAATCCAGACTTGCATGTACTTGGTGATCATTGCCTGGCTCTACGTGGTGCTGATGATGGCGGCTGCCGAGGCAATGTCCAACCAAGGCACCCTGCTCGGCGCGGTCTTCACCTTGCTGCTGTACGGCTTGCTGCCGCTGGGCGTCGTGGCCTACATCCTGGGTACACCCGGGCGCAAGCGGCGGTTGGCGCGCGAAGTGGCCGAGTCTAAGGCCGCGTCAGACGCCAAGGGTGGCGACGGCGGCAGCCATGCGCCCGGTGGGGCCGGCAGTACCGTCGCGCCGGAACGAAAAGAAGTCTGAGGCTTCGGCCACCGTGCAAGCGCGGCCACCGCTACACCGCTGGACGCCCGCGGCCTGCAGCCGCAGGCGGGCCAGGCCCGGCAAGTCAGCCAGCCAACGTGGGCGGCCATCGGGTCGGTCGCGGCGGATGAAGTGCTGATGGCCTGACGCGGCCGGATCCCGGCCAAAGGCCTGCAGCACGTCGGCACCGACCTCGAAGTGTTGCGCACCGATGCACGGACCCAGCCAGGCCTGCACCGCGTCGGGCGCGCAACCGGACAGTCGACACAGGGCCTGTACGGTGCGCTCCAGCACGCCGGCGGACAGGCCGCGCCAACCCGCATGGGCAGCGCCCACGGCCCGCCCGTCATCGGTGCAGAACAACACCGGCAGGCAGTCGGCCACCAGCACCGTACAGGCCAGGCCGGGCAGCGCCGTGATCGCGGCATCGGCCTCGAGCAACGATGAGTCGCGACAACCGTCGAGCACCACGACATCGGCACCATGCACCTGGTGCAGCCAGACCGGCTCGGCGCCCAGTGCGGCGGCAAAGCGCCGCCGGTTGTCCGCCACCGCCGGATCGCGACTGTCGAGCTTGAGATTGAAGCTGTCGAACGGAGCCACGCCGCTGCCGCCCCGGCGCGTGCTCATCAGCGCGCGCACCGTGGGCGCAGCCGCCCAGTCGGGGAGAATCAGCGCGGGCTCGCCGCACGCCATGGCCGGCATCTCAAGCGGCATCCGGGCAGGCTTCGGGGCGGGTGTTCTCGAACGCAGGCAACTTCATGCAGGCATCGAACACGCGCATCACCTGCGGCACCTGGTCGAGACGGCAGTCGAAGCGGCGCGCGTTGAAGATCTGCGGCACCAGGGTGCAGTCGGCCAGTGTGGGCGTATCGCCGTGGCAATAGGGGGACGGCTGCTCGGCCAACTGCCGCTCCACCGCTTCGAGCCCGGTCTCGACCCAATGACGGTACCAGCGATTCTTGTCGTCATCGCTGAGCTTGAGCGAGCCCACCAGGTATCGCAGCACGCGCAGGTTGTTCAGCGGGTGGATCTCGCAGGCGATGTCGAGCGCGATGGCGCGCACGCGAGCCCGGCCCAACGCGTCGGGCGGCAGCAGCGGCGGTTCGGGGTGGGTCTCTTCGAGGTACTCCAGAATGGCGAGCGACTGCGTGATGCGGTGCCCAGCGTCGACCAGCAGCGGCACCAGGCGCGAGGCCGACACGGAGGCATACGACTCCTTGGTCTGTGCGTCACTGGGCAGATGTACCGAGCGGTAGTCGTAGTCCAGCCCCTTGATGGCGAGCGCGATACGCACCCGGTACGAGGCACTGGAGCGAAAGTAGTTGAACAGTTCCATCGCCTCGCCTCGCGCCGTCAACGCACGGCCACGCGCAACGTGGGCAGGCCAGCCACCTGGCCTTCCATCACGTCACCGCGCACCACCGCTGCCACGCCGGCCGGCGTGCCGCTGTAGATCAGGTCACCCGGCTGCAGCGTCCAGGCGGCGCTGAGGTGCTCGATGGTCTCGTTGACGTTCCATATCAGGTCCTTCAGGTCGCTGCGCTGACGCGTCTTCCCGTTGACGCTGAGCGAGATCGCACCGCTGGTCAGCTCGCCGGTACGGGCGACGGGCACGATCGGGCCGATCGGCGCCGACTGATCGAAGGCCTTGCCGATGCACCACGGCCGGCCCTGCTTCTTCATGTCGTTCTGCAGGTCGCGGCGCGTCATGTCCAGCCCGACTGCATAGCCCCAGATGTGGCGCGGCGCATCGGCGGCCAGGATGTTGCGTCCACCGGTGCCGATCGCCACCACGAGTTCGATTTCGTGGTGCAGGTTGCTGGTCAGGCTCGGGTAGTCGATCAGGCCGGTCTCGCCCTCGGCCACCGGCACCACCGCATCGGCGGGCTTGAGAAAGAAGAAAGGCGGCTCGCGGC
Organism: Rubrivivax sp.; assembly: GCA_031408155.1. GTDB lineage: Bacteria > Pseudomonadota > Gammaproteobacteria > Burkholderiales > Burkholderiaceae_C > Rubrivivax. The sequence continues at coordinate 3,701 of JANOJJ010000769.1, read as the reverse complement.
CGGTGAAACCCATCTCCAGCGCATGCTCGGCGTAGTTGCGACCGACGCAATAGACACGGTGCACGGGGAAGCTGCCGCCACCGGCCACCGGCACGGACACGGTCGGTGCGGGAGCAAAAACGAAGCTCATCACGGGGTCTCCATCCCGTGCTGCGCGAGCGGATCTCACGGCCTGGCAGGGTCGGCTGCGATCATGCCACGCCCCTGCGCCGCTACACTGGCTGGCATGTCCGTGCCCCGCCGCATCAAGCACTGCCGCGTCTGCGGCAGCGCCGTCGACTACGTCATGCCCGCTGACGACAACCGCGAGCGCGCGGTCTGTTGCGTCTGCGGCGAGATCCACTACGAGAACCCGATCAACGTGGTCGGCACGGTGCCGGTGTGGGGTGAGCAGGTCCTGCTGTGCCGGCGCAACATCGAGCCCCGGCGAGGCTTCTGGACGCTGCCGGCTGGCTTTCTCGAGCTCGGCGAAAGCACTGCCGATGGAGCGCGCCGCGAGACCGACGAAGAAGCCGGCGTGCGGATCGAACTCGGTGGACTGTTCACCGTCTTGAACGTGGTACGGGCCGGCCAGTTGCACCTGTTTTACTTGGCACGCATGCTTGACACCAGCCTGGCCCCCGGGCCCGAGACGATCGAAGCCCAGCTCTTTGGCGAGCACGAGATCCCCTGGGATGAGATCGCCTTTCGTACCGTGCGGCAGACGCTGGAACATTACTTCACGGACCGCAAGTGCGGCCGCTTCGAGGTTCACGCCGGCGACATCGCCTAGTCCGTCGGCCTGCGCGTCGTCCACTGCGGCGGCCTGCCGCCGCGGGCCTCGTCGACCGCGCGACTATCGCCGCGCGGGGGGCAAGTCGGTGCAGCTGCCGTGCGCGACCTCGGCCGCCATGCCGATGCTTTCGCCCAGCGTCGGGTGCGGATGGATGGTCTTGCCGATGTCGATCTCATCGGCTCCCATCTCGATGGCCAGTGCCACTTCGCCGATCATGTCGCCGGCGTGCGTGCCAACGATGCCGCCACCCACAATGCGGTGCGTCGTGGCGTCGAACAACAGCTTGGTGAATCCTTCGTCGCGGCCGTTGGCGATGGCGCGGCCCGACGCCGTCCAAGGGAACAGGCCCTTCTTCAACGCGATGCCCTGGGCCTTGGCATCGTCCTCGGTCAGGCCGACCCAGGCCACCTCGGGGTCGGTGTAGGCCACACTCGGGATCACGCGGGCGTCAAATTGCGCCTTGCCGTCACCAGCGGCCACCTCAGCAGCCACATGCGCTTCGTGCACCGCCTTGTGCGCCAGCATCGGCTGGCCGACTACGTCACCGATGGCGAAGATGTGCGGCACGTTGGTGCGCATCTGCACGTCCACCGGGATGAAGCCGCGCTCGGTGACGACCACGCCGGCCTTGTCGGCGCCGATCTTCTTGCCGTTGGGACTGCGGCCCACGGCCTGCAGCACCAGATCGTATACACCTTCGCTCTTGCTGCCGTCCAGGCCTTCGAACATCACGCGGATGCCGTCGGCCGTGGCTTCGCCGGCCACGGTCTTGGTGTTCAGGCGGATGTTGTCGAAGCGCGGTGCGTTGACTTTCTGCCAGACCTTGACCAGGTCACGGTCGGCGCCCAGCATCAGGCCGTCGAGCATCTCGACCACGTCCAGCCGCGCGCCAAGTGTCGAATACACGGTGCCCATCTCCAGCCCGATGATGCCGCCGCCGATGACGAGCATCTTCTTGGGCAGCTGGCGCAATTGCAGCGCGCCGGTGGAGTCGACGATGCGAGGGTCGTCAGGCAGGAAGGGCAGCCGCATCGCCTGCGAACCGGCGGCGATGATGCATTGCTTGAAGCGAATGGTCTGCGTCTTGCCCGTCTTGTCCTGGCCGTCGCCGGTGGTCTCTTCCACCACCACGTGTTGCGGGTCGGCAAAGGCGCCATAGCCTCGCACCACGGTCACCTTGCGCAGCTTGGCCATCGCCGCCAGGCCGCCGGTAAGCTTGTTCACCACCTTGTTCTTGTGCGCCAGCAGCTTGGGCGCGTCGACGGCGGGCGCGGCAAAGGTCACGCCGAGCTCTGCAAAGTGCTTCACCTCGTCCATCACCGCGGCCACGTGCAGCAAGGCCTTGCTGGGGATGCAGCCCACGTTCAGGCAGACGCCGCCGAGCGAGGCATAACGCTCTACGATCACGGTATTCAGGCCGAGGTCGGCGGCGCGGAAGGCCGCCGAATATCCGCCAGGGCCGGCGCCGAGCACGAGCAGGTCGCACTCGCGGTCGGCGCCGAGGGCGTAGGTCGATGACACGGGCGCGGGGGGCGCCGCCGGCGCTGCTACCGGTGCCGTCGCAGCGGCCGCTGGCTGCGCCGCGACGCCCGTCGCGTCCAGCGACAGCACCACCGTGCCCTGATTGACCTTGTCGCCGACCTTGAGCTTGATCTCCTTGACCACGCCGGCGTGCGACGACGGGATCTCCATCGACGCCTTGTCGCTTTCGACCGTGATCAGGCTCTGTTCGGCCTTGACGTGGTCACCGGGCTTGACCAGCACTTCGATCACGGCCACGTCCTTTAAATCGCCGATGTCCGGCACCTGAATAGCGATGAGAGCCATGTCAGTTCTTCAGTTTGAGGGTCTGCAGCCGCGTCGGGGCGGCCGAATTGGTGTCGAACTCGCAGCCGGCGCCGACGCCGGCTTGGGCGACCTCACGCGCGCTCTTGGCCTGGTCGTACACCGCGTGCATTGCTCCCAGGGCAAAGCGCCGGCCCGAGCCGACGGCCCAGAAGCGATCGAATTCGAACACCTCGCGGTAGCTCTCGACACCGAAGATGCCGTGCCGGTTGGCGATCACGATCGTGAACTGGCTGCTTTCGTAGGGGTCGGAGTCGTGTTCCTTGGTGTTGAGGAAGAAGCGTTCCTTGAGCTTGGGGTGCAGTTTGAGAAACGTGTCGAACACCTCGTCGCGCGAACCCAGCTTCAGTTCGTCGGGCGTCAGGCTGTTCAGCGCCTGGCGCAACACCGGAAAGTGTGCGGTCGAACCGACCGCACCGATCAGCGACCCGCCGACCTCGAAGATCTTCGAGTTGGCTTCGTAGCCATGCGGCAGACGCAACTCGCCGAAGGTGACGAGCGAGTCCGACCCGATGGCCACCGTGGGTCCCTTGCGCACCACGACGACAGTGCTCATAGGGGCACCCAATGGCCTGCGGCCGGCCCCGCCAAGCGGGGTTGAGCCCTCGGCAAAGCCTGCGGGCTCAAAGAAGCACTCTCCTGAAGTCACCCAGGATCTGCCCGAGGTAGGCGTTGAAGCGCGCCGCCGATGCGCCGTCGATCACGCGGTGGTCCCAGCTCAGCGACAACGGGAGCATCAGGCGCGGCTGGAACGCGTTACCGTCCCACTTGGGCTCGATGGCGCTCTTGCACACGCCCAGGATTGAGACCTCGGGCGCGTTGATGATCGGCGTGAAGTAGCGCCCGCCAATGCCGCCGAGCGAGCTGATCGAAAAGCAGCCGCCGCTCATCTCGGCCGGGCTCAACTTGCCGTCGCGCGCCTTCTTCGCCAGCTCGCCCATTTCCTGGCTGACCTGCAGCACGCCCTTCCTGTCGGCGTCCTTGATCACCGGGACCATCAGTCCAGCCGGCGTGTCGGCGGCAAAGCCGATGTGGAAGTAGTTCTTCAGCACCAGTTGGTCACCGTCCAGGCTGGCGTTGA
>JANOJJ010000736.1:0-9940 GCA_031408155.1 Rubrivivax sp. | reverse complement strand
GCGGGCCATGCAGGCCTCGCCCATGCGCCGGGCCGCCCGCTAGGCCGCGCCGACGGCGCCATGAGCAGCTCCCTCACGCGCGACCTGGCCGGCGGGCTGCGCGTGCGGCCCGGCGGGGCGTTGCCGACCATCCACTCGACGCGCCGCGAATGGGCGCCCGCGCTCGGCCGCGGCCGGCCGGCGGGCAGCCTGCCCGAGCTGCTGGCGGCGGTCTTCACGCTGTGCGGCGGCGCGCATCGGCTGGCGGCGCGGCATGCGGTCGATGCCGCGCTGCAGATCGACATCGAGATCGGCCCTGCACAACGCCGGGCGCTGCAGGTGGACACGGTGCGCGAACACCTGCGCCGCTGGTGGCTCGACGCGCCGCGGTTGCTGCCCATGCCCGGCCCACCCGACCCGGCCGAGCTGGCCGGCTGCCCGCTGCTGCGGCGCGCCGATGCGGTCGACCCGAGCCGGCGCTGGATCGAACAGCAAGTGCTGGGTATGCCGGCCGCAGAGTGGCTGGCAGGCTGGGAGCAGGCTCCGCACGCCTTTGCCGCGCAGTGGGCCGACCGCGCCACCACCTGGCCGGCGCGCTGGCTGGCGGCGGTGCGGCAGATCTGCCACGGCCTGCAGCAGCCCGTGGAGCCGCTGCAGCCGCATGCCGCCACGCTCGAACTGCGCCAGCTGGCTGCGCGCCTGCGGCACGATGCCACGTTCGCGCTCGCACCCACCTGGCGCGGCCACACGGCCGAGACCGGCTGCTGGACGCGCTTGTCCGACCCGGCCGCGCAGGGCACCGACAGTCTCTATGCCGACCTGTGGTTGCGCCACGCCGCCCGCGTGGCCGATGTGGCCCATCTGCTGGCGCCAGCGGGCGAACAGTGGCTGGCGCAGGGCCTGGTCAGCATCGGCGAATCCGAGGGCCTGGGCTGGTGCGAGATGGCGCGCGGCCTGCTGATCCACTGGGTGCGCCTGGACCGGCAGGACCGGGTGGCCGACTGCCGGCTGGTCGCCCCCACCGAGTGGAACTTCCATCCCTTCGGGTCGGCGGCGCGCGCGCTGGCGCAGTTGCCGCCGCAGGCCGGCGATGCGCGTGTGCGTATGCTCGTGGCTGCGTACGATCCCTGCGTGGCGGTCGAAATCGAGCGCGGCACGGGGCAGGATGTGGAGCCGACCGATGCATGAGATGAGCCTGGCCGGCGGGATCCTGAAGGTGATCGACGACGCCGCTGCACGCGAGCCGTTCGCGCGCGTGCAGCGGCTGACGCTGGAGGCCGGCGCGCTGGCCGGGGTCGAGGTGGAGTCGCTGCGCTTCGCGCTGCGCGCGATGGCGCCGGGCACGCGGCTCGAAGGCGCCGAGATCGTGATCGAAGAGCCGCCCGGCCAGGCCTGGTGCATGCCTTGCGGTAAGCCAGTGTCGATAAGCTCGCGCGGCGACGCCTGCCCGTCGTGCGGCGGCTATCAACTGCAAGCCACTGGCGGCACCGAGCTCAAGGTGCTGGACCTGATGGTGCTGGACTGAAGGAGACGACGATGTGCGTGGTATGCGGATGCGGATCGACGACAGCGCCGGCGCAGGGCGCATCAACGGTGGTGGTGAACGCCGCCACCGGTGACCTGCACTACGGCGCCGGTACGGCGCGGGTGTCGGTGCCCGGCCTGAGCCAGGCGCGCGCGATCAAGCTCGAGGCCGATGTGCTGGGCGAGAACAACCGCATCGCCGCGGCCAACCGCGCGCACTTCTCGGCCCATGGTGTGTGCGCCTTCAACCTGGTGTCGAGCCCGGGCTCGGGCAAGACCACCTTGTTGTGCGCCACCATCCTGGCGTTGCAGCACCGCGCGCCGGGCCTGCCGCTGGCGGTGATCGAAGGCGACCAGCAGACCAGCCACGACGCCGACCGCATCCGCGCTACCGGCGCCCCGGCGATCCAGGTCAACACCGGCAAGGGCTGCCACCTGGATGCGCCGATGGTGGCCGAGGCCTTTGCGCGGCTGCCACTGCACCAGCACCAGGGCCACGACCACGGCCATGCGCACCCGCACCCGCACCCGCACCCGCACGACCAGGGCGCGCTGCTCTTCATCGAAAACGTCGGCAACCTGGTCTGCCCGGCGATGTGGGACCTGGGCGAACGCGCCAAGGTGGCCATCCTGTCGGTCACCGAGGGCGAGGACAAACCCTTGAAGTATCCCGACCTGTTTGCTGCCGCGCGGCTGATGATCCTGACCAAGACCGACCTGCTGCCGCACCTGGACTTCGACGTCGCCCAGTGCATCGAGTACGCGCGCCGCGTCAACCCGGGCATCGAGGTGCTGCTGCTGTCGGCGCGCAGCGGCGTCGGCATGGAGGCCTGGCTCGACTGGCTGCAGGGCGAACTGCCGGCGCAGGCACCCGCCGTGCTGGCCGTGGCCGCGTCGTGACCCTGCTGCACGCGCAGGAGCTGCCCGTGCGCGCGCCAGCGCGTGTGCTGGCCTGCGGCGCGTTCCTGAAAAACCGCGCCTGCCTGATCGACGGGCGGCAGGTCTGGTGGAGCCCGCTGCACGACGACTTGTCCACCCCGGCCGCCTGCAGCGCGCTCGCGGCGTCGCTGCAGGCGTTGGTGGCGCGGGCGTCGGGCCCGATCGCCGCGGTTGCACATGACCTGCACCCCGACTTCCACAGCACCTTGCTGGCGGTCCAGTGGGCCGAACGCCTGCAGGTGCCGGCGCTGGCCGTGCAGCACCACCACGCGCACATGGGCACCGTGCAGGCCGAGGCCGGCCTGGTCGACGACCAGCCGCTGATCGGGCTGGCGCTGGACGGCGTCGGGCTCGGGCTGGACGGGCTGGCCTGGGGCGGTGAGGTGCTGCGTCTGCAGGGCCGGCGCTGCGACCGCTTGGCCCACCTGCCGCTGCTGGCCTTGCCCGGCGGCGACGTAGCCGCGCGCGAGCCCTGGCGGCTGGCTGCCGCGGTGCTGCATGAGCTCGGCCGCGGCGACGAGATCGTGCCGCGCCTGGCGCCGCGCGTCGGCCATGCGCTGGCGCGTGGGGTGCAGCAGATGCTGCAACGCGACCTGAACTGCCCGCGCAGCAGCAGCGCCGGGCGCTGGTTCGACGCCGCGGCCGGACTGCTCGGCCTGTCGACGCGGCAGGCGCATGAGGCCGAGGCCGCGATCGCGCTCGAACAGGCAGCGACGGCGTGGCTCGAACAAGGCCTGCCGCTGGCGCCCCGTGACCCGTCGCTCGACCTGCTGCCGCTGTTCGACGCCTTGTGCAGCGAGACCGACAGCGGCCGCGCAGCGGCGGCTTTTCAGCGTGCGCTGGCGCAAGGCCTGGTGCAGGCTGCCGGCGAGTGCGCGCGCGCCGCCGGCGCCACCCAGGTGGCGCTCGGCGGTGGTTGTTTCTTCAACCGCTTGCTCGACCGTGAAGTCGGCACCGGCCTGCAGGCCGCAGGCCTGGTGGTACTGCGCCCGCAGCAGGCCGGCTGCGGCGATGCGGGCCTGGCGCTGGGCCAGGCCTGGGTGGCGGCGCTGCAAGTCGCGGCGCTGCGCCAGGCCGCCCCCACGTTCGTGATGGAGACCTGAACCATGTGCCTTGCCCTGCCGGCCCGCGTGGTCGCCCTGCTCGATGGCGACCAGGCCCAGATCGACTTCGGTGGCGTGAAGAAGCTGGTCTCGGTCGCGCTGGTGCCTGAAGCGCAGGTCGGCGACTACGTCATCGTGCATGTCGGCCATGCGATCGGGCTGATCGACGCAGACGAAGCCGAACGCACGCTGGCGCTGTTCGCCGAGCTGGAACAACAGCAACCATGAAGTACGTCGACGAATTCCGCGATTCTGATCTGGCGCGCCGCATCGGCGAGCGCATCGCCGCCGAGATCCGCCCGCGGCGGCGCTACAGCTTGATGGAGTTCTGCGGCGGCCACACCCATGCCATCGCGCGCTACGGCATCAGCGAGCTGCTGCCGGCAGCGGTGCACATGATCCACGGCCCCGGCTGCCCGGTCTGCGTGCTGCCGATCGGCCGCATCGACCAGGCGATCGAGCTCGCACTCGGGCGCGGCGCCATCGTCGCCACCTACGGCGACACCCTGCGCGTACCGGCGTCGCAGAGCTTGTCGCTGCTGAAGGCGAAAGCGCGCGGCGCCGACATCCGCATGGTCTACAGCGCCGCCGACGCCTTGACGCTGGCGCGCCAGCATGCCGACCGTGAGGTCGTGTTCTTCGCCATCGGCTTCGAGACCACCACGCCGCCGACCGCGCTCGTCATCCGCCAGGCCGCCGCCGAGCAGTTGCCCAACTTCAGCGTGCTGTGCTGCCATGTGCTGACCCCCAGCGCCATCACGCACATCCTCGAAGCGGCCGAAGTGCGCCAGTACGGCACGCTGCCGATCGACGGCTTCATCGGCCCGGCGCATGTCAGCATCATCATCGGCAGCCGCCCCTACGAACACTTTGCCGAGGAATACGCCAAGCCGGTGGTGATTGCCGGCTTCGAGCCGCTCGACGTGATGCAGGCCGTGCTGATGCTGGTGCGCCAGGTCAACCAGGGCCGCGCCGAGGTCGAAAACGAATTCACCCGCGCCGTCACGCGCGACGGCAACCGCGCCGCGCAGGCGGTGGTGGCCGAGGTCTTCGAGCTGCGCGAACGCTTCGAATGGCGCGGCCTGGGCGAGGTGCCCTACAGCGCACTGAAGATCCGCCCGGCCTTTGCCGCCTTCGACGCCGAGCGCCGCTTCGGCCTGACCTACCGCGGCGTGCCTGACCACAAGCAATGCGATTGCGGCGCCATCCTGCGCGGCGTCAAGCGGCCCACCGACTGCAAGCTGTTCGGCACCGTGTGCACGCCCGACAACCCGATCGGCTCGTGCATGGTGTCGTCGGAAGGGGCTTGCGCGGCGCATTACTCGTACGGACGGTTCAGGGACATTCCGGTCGTTGCAGCATGAAGAAAGACTACGTGCGGCGGCTGGACTTCAAGCATGGCCGCATCGACATGAACCACGGCGCCGGTGGCCGTGCGTCGGCGCAGCTGATCGAAGAACTGTTCGCGCGCGCCTTCGACAACCCGGCGCTGCGCCAGGGCAACGACGGCGCGCTGCTCGAGATCCCGGCCGGCCACCGCATCGTGATGGCCACCGACGCCCACGTCATCACGCCGCTGTTCTTTCCCGGCGGCGATATCGGCTGCCTGTCGGTGCACGGCACGATCAACGATGTGGCGATGCTCGGCGCGGTGCCGCTGTACCTGTCGGCCAGCTTCATCCTCGAGGAAGGCTTTGCGCTGGCCGAGCTCGAGCGCATCGTCGACTCGATGGCCGCCGCCGCACGCGAGGCCGGCGTGCCGATCGTCACCGGCGACACCAAGGTCGTCGAACAGGGCAAGGGAGACGGCGTCTACATCAGCACCACCGGCGTCGGTGCCGTGCCGCCAGGCCGCGACATCGGTGGCGCCAACGCCAGGCCGGGTGACGTGCTGTTGATCTCGGGCACGATCGGCGACCATGGGGTGGCCGTGCTGTCCCGGCGCGAGTCGCTGCAGTTCGAGACCGCCATCGTCAGCGACAGCGCAGCCCTGCACGGCCTGGTGGCTGCGATGCTGGCGGCCGTGCCCGAAGGGGCTGTGCACACGATGCGCGACCCCACGCGCGGCGGGCTGGCCAGCACGCTCAACGAGATCGCGCGCCAGTCGTCGGTGGGGATGCTGATCGACGAAGCCCATATCCCCATCCAGCCGCAGGTCCGGGCGGCGTGCGAACTGCTGGGGCTGGACCCGCTGACCATCGCCAACGAAGGCAAACTGATCGCCATCGTCGCGCCCGAGGCGGCCGACGCGGTGCTGGACGCGATGCGCGCGCATCCGCTCGGCCGCGCCGCAGCGCGCATCGGCGTCGTGCAGGCCGACGAGCACCGCTTCGTGCAGATGGCGACCTGCCTGGGCGGGCGGCGCGTGGTCGACTGGTTGTCGGGCGAGCCGCTGCCTCGCATCTGCTGAGACGATGCGCATCCTGCTGCTGGCCCATGCGTTCAACAGCCTGGCGCAACGGCTGTTCGTCGAGTTGCGCGCGGCCGGGCATCAGGTCAGCGTCGAACTCGACATTGCCGATGCGGTGACCGAAGAAGCGGCGGCGCTGTTCGACCCCGACGTGGTGCTGGCGCCTTTCCTCAAACGTGCGATTCCTGAAACCGTCTACAGCCGCCACCTGTGCCTGGTGGTGCATCCCGGCCCGCCGGGCGACCGCGGGCCGTCGGCGCTCGACCACGCGGTGCTGGAGGGGCGGCGCGACTGGGGCGTCACGGTGCTGCAGGCTTGCGCCGAGTTCGACGCCGGCACGGTCTGGGCCTGGCAGCCCTGCACGCTGCGCGCAGGCGCGACCAAGGCCAGCCTGTACCGGCACGAGGTGGTGCAATCGGCCACGCTGGCGGTGCATGCGGCGCTGGCGCGCGTGCAGCCAGGGTCGGCCGAGCCTGCGCCTGCTGCGCTGCTGCCGCTGCCTGCGGCGCGCGGCTGGAAGTCGCTCGTCACGCAGGCCGACCGCGCGCTCGACTGGGCCCGTCACGACGCCGCCGACGTGCACCGGCGCATCCGCAGCGCCGACGGTTTTCCGGGCGCGGCCGGCACCCTGTTCGGCCAGCCCTGCAACCTGTTCGATGCGCAGCCGGCCAGCGCCGCCGTCAGCGCGCGGGCGGCCACGTCAGCGCCGGGTGTGGCGGTGGCCCGGCGCGGCCCGGCACTGCTGCTGCGCTGCGCACAGGGTGCGCTGTGGATCGGGCATGTGCGCCGCGGCCTGACCGCTGGCGGCGCGCCCGCACTCAAGCTGCCGGCGACCGAGGCCTTTGCCGCTGAAGCCGCCACCCTGCCCGAGTGGCCGGTAGCGTTGCAGCGCGACGATGACGAGTGGGACGAGTTGCGCTACACCGAACACGGGCCGCCGCAGGCCCGCGTCGGCTGGCTGGCGAATGACTTCCACAACGGTGCGATGAGCGAGCGCCAGTCGCGCCGGCTGCTGCAGGCGCTGCGCGAGGTGCGCCGGCAACCCACCCGCGTGCTGGTGCTGGCCGGTGGCGCCGACTTCTTCAGCAACGGCATCCACCTGCACGCCATCGAAGCCGCCGCACTGCGTGAAGGCGACGGTGCCGCCGACGCGTCGATGCGCGCGATCGAAGCGATCGACGACGTGGCGCTCGAAATCCTGACCCTGACCGACCGCCTGACGATCGCCGCGCTGCGCGGCAACGCCGGCGCTGGCGGCTGCTTTCTGGCGCTGGCGGCCGACCGGGTGTGGGCGCATCAAGGCGTGCTGCTCAATCCGCACTACAAGAACATGGGCAACCTGTACGGCTCGGAGTACTGGACCTACCTGCTGCCGCGTCGCGTCGGCGACGAGGCCGCACGCGCGCTGATGCGTGGCCGCTTGCCGATCCACGCCGGCGAGGCCGCCCGCACGGGCCTGATCGACGAAGCCTTCGGCGCCGACGCCGCGGCCTTCGAGCCGCTGCTGCTGCAGCGCGCGCTGGCGCTGGCCGCGAGCGACGACTGGGCCCGGCAGATCGGCGCCAAGCAGCAGCGTCGTGCCGGCGACGAAGCGGCCAAGCCGCTGGCCGCCTACCGCGCCGAAGAGCTCGACCGCATGCGCTGCAACTTCTACGGTTTCGACCCCAGCTACCATGTCGCGCGGCATCATTTCGTGCACCGCAAAGCGCATGCGTGGACCCCGCGCCACCTCGCCCTGCATCGATCGGCCGGCGCGCGATGAACGCCCCTGACGGCAGCCCGCAGGACCGCGCCGTCGACGATCGCCCGCTGGTGCTGCTGGTCGACGACGAAGTGCGCTCGCAAGAGGCGATGCGGCGCACGCTGGACGACGACTTTCGCGTGCTCACGGCGAGCGGCAGCGCCGAAGCGCGCGCGCTGCTCGAACGCCACGCGGCGGCCGTGATCCTGTGCGACCAGCGCATGCCGGGGCAGACTGGCGTGGAGTTCCTGCGCGAGGTGCGCCAGCGCTGGCCCGAGGTGGTGCGCATCATCATCAGCGGCTACGCCGACAGCGAGGACATCATCGCCGGCGTCAACGAGGCTGGCATCTTCCAGTACGTGCTCAAGCCCTGGGTGCCGGATCAGCTGCTGCGCACGGTGAAGGATGCGGTCGAGGCCAGCGCCCTGCAGCAGGGTTTGCAGCGGCTGGAACTGGACTTGCGCGCCGGCGCGCCGGCACTGCACGCACGCAAGAGCGAGCGCCTGCGCCAGGCGCGCAGCGCGTTCGACTTCGACCGCATCGTGCGAGCCGGCGGCAGCCCGCTCGACGCGGTGTGCGGCATCGCCGAACGGGTGGCGCGGCACGACCTGTCGGTGCTGCTGCTGGGGGAGTCGGGCACCGGCAAGGAGCTGAAGGCGCGCGCCATCCACTACGCATCGCCACGTGGGGCCGGGGCCTTCGTGGTCGAGAACTGCGCCGCCATCCCCGACGCGCTGCTCGAGAGCGAACTGTTCGGCTACCGGCGCGGCGCCTTCGCCGGCGCGCTGGAAGACCATGTCGGCCTGTTCCAGCGCGCCGACGGCGGCACGCTGTTCCTCGACGAGATCGGCGAGACCTCGCCGTCGTTTCAGGTCAAGCTGCTGCGCGTGCTGCAGGAAGGGGCGGTGCGGCCGCTGGGCAGCACGCACTGGGTGGCGGTCGACGTGCGGCTGCTGGCAGCCACCCAGCGCAAGCTCGACGACGACGTGCGCGGCGGGCGCTTTCGCCAGGACCTGTACTACCGCGTGGCCGGCATCACGCTGCAGATGCCGCCGCTGCGCGAGCGGCCGGGCGACATCGTGCCGATCGCCGAGCGGCTGCTCGACGCCGTGGCGCAGGAGCTGGGCCGCGCGTCGGCGCGCTTCGACGACGATGCACGCGCGGTGCTGATGGGCTACCCCTGGCCGGGCAACATCCGCGAGCTGCGCAACGAGATCGCACGCGCGCTGGCACTGACCGACGGCTCGCTGGTGCGCGCGTCGGACTTCTCGCGCAAGCTGCTGTCGGGTCAGACCGGTGCGGCCACGGCCGCGGCCACGCACGGTGGCGGCCCCCAACTACCCGCCAGCGGCAGCCTGCAGGAGCGACTCGACGCGATCGAAGCGATGGTGCTGCGCGAAGTGATGCTGCGCCTGCACTGGAACAAGACGCAGGCCGCCAAGGAACTCGGCCTGTCGCGCGTGGGCCTGCGCGCCAAGCTGCTGCGCTTCGGGCTGGAGGCGAGGTGAGCTTGAACGTGTTGTGGCTGCAATCCGGCGGCTGCGGCGGCTGCAGCCTGTCGCTGCTGAGCGCCGACACGGCTGACTTCGAAGGCCTGCTCGCCGCCGCCGGCGTCCACCTGCTGTGGCACCCAGCGCTGTCGCTGGCCAGCGGCGACGAGGTGCTCACGCTGCTGGACGATTGCCGCGCCGGCCGCGTCCGCGTCGACGTGCTGTGCGTCGAAGGCGCCATCCTGCGCGGACCGCAGGGCACGGGGCGCTTCCACCTGCTGGCCGGCAGCGGCCGGCCGATGATGGATTGGGTGCGTGAGCTGGCGCCGCTGGCGCGCCACGTGGTGGCGGTCGGAAGTTGTGCCGCCTGGGGCGGCGTTTCGGCGACTGGCGCCAACGCCACCGAGGCCTGCGGCCTGCAGTACACCAACGCATCGCACGGCGGCCTGCTGGGCGCGGGCTTTCGATCGTCGAGCGGCCTGCCCGTGGTCAATGTGGCCGGCTGTCCGACCCACCCCGGCTGGGTCATCGACAGCCTGATGGCGCTGGCCGCCGACGTGTTGCACGCCGATGACCTGGACGCGCTGGCCCGGCCGCGCTTCTATGCTGACCAGCTGGTGCACCACGGCTGCGCGCGCAACGAGTACTACGAGTTCAAGGCGAGTGCCGAAAAGCCGTCGGACCTGGGCTGCCTGATGGAGCACATGGGCTGCAAGGGCACGCAGGCGCATGCCGACTGCAACACCCGGCGCTG
>JANOJJ010000732.1:0-10468 GCA_031408155.1 Rubrivivax sp. | reverse complement strand
AAGGTGATCGCGGCGATCACGGCTCGCTCGTCGACGATGATCACCGCGACCTCGCCTTCGATCTCGATGCGCACGTCCTTGAAGAGGCCGGTGGCAAACAGCGAGCGCAGCGCAATCGCGCCCTTGTCGTCGTTGTAGGTGTCGCCGATGCGAAAGGGCAGCGCCGCGAACACGGTGCCAGGATCGGTACGCTGCAGACCCTCGACGCGGATGTCCTTCAGCACGAACGGCGTCACGGCGCGGGCGGCAGGAGCGGCAACCAGCAGCGCAAGGGTCATCACAGCGGCGGCCACGCGCGCCGGAGAATTCGGAGAAACGGGGAACATGAGGCGGTCAGTGCAGGCCCAGCAAGCGGACCACGTCGTTGAAGAGGGCCACGGACATCATCATCAACAGCAGCGCGATGCCACCTCGTTGCAGACGCGCGAGCCAGAGATCGGAAACCGGGCGACCGGTCAAACCCTCGAAAGCATAGTACATCAGGTGCCCGCCATCGAGCATGGGCAGCGGCAGCAGGTTGAGCACGCCCAGGCTTACGCTCACCAGAGCCAGGAAGGCGAGGTAGTAGCTCAGCCCCTGTTGCACCGACTGTCCAGCGTAGTCGGCGATGGTCAAGGGCCCGCTGAGGTTCTTCAGCGAGGCTTCGCCGACCAGCATGCGTCCGAGCATCCTCAGCGTCAGGACCGACACCTCCCAGGTGCGTTGGGCCCCGAGCAAGAGCGCATCGATCGGCCCCTGGCGAACGGTCACCATCTCGGGCGCCGACCCGACGAAGGCGTCGATGCGGCCGAACGGTGGGCCGCCTTCGTTGACCACGCGCGGCCGCAGCGGCAGTTCGATCGCACGACCGTCGCGCTCGATGCGCCAGAGCTGTTCGACCGCCGCCCCCTTGGTGACGGACTTCACGATGCGCTCGCGCACACTGAAGCCATCGGCCACCGCGACACCGTCGATCGCCAGCACGCGATCGCCCTTGCGCAGTCCGGCAGCCGCCGCAGGCCCACCGGCCTTGATCTCACCCAGCACAGGCTCGCTGAAGGCCGGGCCCAGACCGATGGCCTTCAGGGTCGATGCGTCCACTTCTCGTGAGGCCAGGCGCCCGAGTTCGAGCCGCGTAGCACGCTGGCCATGCCCTGCACGATCGCTCACCATCAACTGCAGCGTGTCACCGCTGACGATGGCCTGGGTGATCTGCCAGCGAAGGTCGGTCAGCGAATTCAGATCCTGCCAATCCTGGCCGTCAGCCGACCAGGACCGGACCCAGTCCCCGCCCTTGAGCCCTGCCGCTTCCAACAGGCTGGCCGCAGGCGGCGTCGACAGCACGGCCTTGGGTTCGACCACGCCGATCATGTGGGCCGCGCCATACAGCAGCACGGCAAGCGCCAGGTTGGCCAGCGGGCCGGCGCAGACGATGGCGGTGCGCGCCCACAGCGGCTTGCGGTTGAAGGCACGGTCGCGCTCGTGCGCGTCGACTGGCGACTCACGCTCGTCGAGCATGCGCACGTAGCCGCCCAGCGGCAGCGCGCAGACCACGAACTCCGTAGCGTCGCGGTCACGTTGGCGCCGCCACAGCACGCGGCCGAATCCAACCGAGAAGCGCAGCACCTTGACGCCACAGGCTACGGCGACGCGGTAGTGGCCGTACTCGTGCACGACGATGAGCACGCCCAGGGTGAGCAGGAAGGCAAGAACCGTCGTGATCACAGGGCCATCTCCTTGGCGTGCCGGGCGGCCGCCTCGCGTGAACGTCGATCGAGGTCGAGCAGGTCATCGACCGTGCGCAGCGAGCCCGCCGCTGCAGCAACGGATTCGAGCGTGCGGCAGTTGACTACATGGATCGCGGTGAAGGCCAGGCGCCGCTCGAGAAAGGCTTGCACCGCCACTTCGTTGGCGGCGTTGAGTACCGTGGTCGTGCCGTCAGGCCCGGCCAGGCTGTCGTAGGCCAGTTGCAGGCCTGGATAGCGGTCCAGATCCATCGCCTCGAAGGTCAGTGCCGACAGCGACGTGAAGTCCAGCCGCGCGGCGCCTGACTCGATGCGTTGCGGGAACGACAGGCCGTAGGCAATGGGCACACGCATGTCGGGCGTGCCCAGCTGAGCCAGCACCGACGCATCGCGGCAGACCACCATCGAATGCACGATGCTTTGCGGGTGCAGCACCACACGAACCCGTGCCGGCTGCAGATCGAACAGCCAGCGCGCCTCGATCACCTCGAGCGCCTTATTCATCATCGTCGCCGAGTCGACCGAGATCTTGCGCCCCATCACCCAGTTCGGGTGGGCGCAGGCCTCGTCGGGGGTGACGCTGGCCAACGTGGTCGGGTCCCTGCCGCGAAACGGCCCGCCTGATGCCGTGAGTACGATGTGGTCGATGCGTTCGGCCCATTGGCCACGGTCTTCAGGCAGGCACTGGAAGATTGCCGAGTGTTCGCTGTCGATCGGCAGCAGCGTCGCTCCGCCCTGTTGCACCGCCTGCATGAAGAGCGCCCCACCGACGACCAGTGCCTCCTTGTTAGCCAACAACAGTCGTTTGCCGGCGCGCGCCGCCGCCATGCAGGGCGACAGGCCCGCAGCACCCACGATCGCCGCCATCACGGCGTCGACCTCGGGCTGCGCCGCCAGCTCGCACAAGGCGCGCGGCCCGGTCGTCACCTCCGTGCGCAGACCTCGGGCTGCCAGCGCCTTGCGTACCACCCGCGCCTGCTCTTCTGCGGCCACCGCAACGACGCGCGGTCGCCAATGCAGACACTGCGCTATCAGCTCGCCGAGCCGGTGATTGCCGCTCAGACCCCAGACCTCGAAGCGGTCGGGGTGGCGAGCGATCACGTCGAGCGTGCTCGTCCCCACCGAACCGGTCGAGCCCAGGATGGCAATGCGTTGCGGCCGGTTCATCGACGAGGGGCGTTCACAACGTGACGAAAGCCAGGGCCAGCGGGAACACCGGCAGCAGCGCATCCACCCGGTCGAGCACACCACCATGGCCGGGCAACAAGCCACTGCTGTCCTTCGCGCCGGCTGCCCGTTTGACCAGCGATTCGATCAGATCGCCGACCACGCTCGCGCCGACCAGGGCCAGCAACACGACCATTCCGCCGGCGTAGCCCAGGCGGCTGAACAGCGTTTCGAAGAGGCTAGCGCTGTCGCCGCCGCCGGTTTCCACTGCCGCCCAGGCCAGGGCCAGCAGCAGTACACCGAGCTGGCCGCTCCACACCCCTTCCCAACTCTTGCCGGGGCTGATGCTCGGCGCCAGCTTGCGCCGCCCGAAGGCGCGACCGCCGAAATACGCCGCCACGTCGGCCATCCACACCAGGCACAGCACCGACAGGATGAAGTTGATGCCGATCGCGCGCGCCTGAACCAGAGCCAGCCAGCCCGACCACAACAAGGCCAGCCCGAGGCTGATGCGCAGCGGCGCCGACAGGCGCGGCCAGGCGAGCGGCCCGGCTCGAAGCGCCAGCGCGCCGCCGACTACCCACATCAGTGCCGAAAGCCACCAAACCTGGCGTGGCGCCTGGCCCACCCAGCCCGCTGCCAGCGTCGCGGCGCAAACGGCCGTCAACATCAAGCCCTGCAACACGGCAGCAGCTTGGCCTTGGCCGTTGAGTCGGCCCCATTCCCAGCCGGCAGCTCCGGTCATCACCAAGGCCACGGTCGCGAAGGGCCAGACGGCAGCCGAGAACATGGCCGGCAGCAGGATGGCCAGCAGCACCAAGGCGGTGATGATGCGCTGGCGCAGCACGGCCCTCAGGCGCCTTGCGGCACGGCCTCGTGAGCGTGCACGCCGCCAAAACGCCGGTCGCGTCGGGCAAACGCTGCCAGCGCTGCATCGACTTCGGCTGCGCCGAAGTCGGGCCACAGACAGTCGCTGAAATAGAGTTCGGCATAGGCCGTCTGCCAGAGCAGGAAATTGCTGACCCGCATCTCGCCGCCAGTGCGGATGAACAGATCGGGGTCAGGCGCGAAGGCCAGCGCCATGCGGCTGGACAGGGCCTGTTCGTCGATCTGCTCGGCGCACAGACCGTCAGCCAGCGCGCGTTGGCAGGCCTGCACCACGTCCCAGCGTCCACCGTAGTTGAAGGCCACGGACAGCTTGATGCGGGTGTTGCCTGCGGTCGACGCTTCGGCCTCGTCCCAGGCCCGGCGTAGCTTGTCGGACACTCCGCTGCGGTCACCCACGATGCGGATACGCACGCCTTCGGCGGCAAGTTTGCGCAGGTACTTGGCGACGCCGATGAGGACCAGGTTCATCAGTCCCGAGACCTCGTCGTCGGGGCGCTTCCAGTTCTCCGACGAAAAGGCAAACACCGTCAGGTACTCGACCCCGCGTCTGGCGAAGTCGTCGATTACGCGCAGCAGCGTTTCCATGCCCTGCTCGTGGCCGAAGAAACGAGGCATGAAACGCTTGCTGGCCCAGCGCCCATTGCCGTCCATCACGATGGCCACATGCCGCGGTACGGCGGCCTGCGCAGACTTGGTCGCCAACATTCGGGCCGCGCTCAGACGGCCAGCACGTCGGCTTCTTTGGCGTGCACCAGACGGTCGATCTCGGCGATCGTGCGGTCGGTGAGCCGTTGCACGTCGTCCTGCGCGCGTCGCTCGTCGTCCTCGGACACCGCCTTGTCCTTGAGCAGCTTCTTCAGGTGATCGTTGGCGTCGCGGCGCACGCTGCGCACCGCGATCTTGGTCTCTTCTCCGGTGTGGCGCACGAGCTTGGTCAGGTCCTTGCGGCGCTCTTCGGTCAGCGCCGGCATCGGTACCCGCAGCAGGTCACCCTGTGCCGCCGGGTTGAGGCCGAGATCGGACTCGCGGATGGCCTTCTCGATCTTTGCACCCATGCCCTTTTCCCACGGCTGCACGCTGATCGTGCGGGCGTCGAGCAGGCTGACATTGGCGACCTGGCTGATCGCCACCATCGAGCCGTAGTAGTCGACATGCACCTGGTCGAGGATGCCCGGGTGGGCGCGGCCGGTGCGGATCTTTTGCAACTCGGCCTTCATGGCTTCGACCGACCGGCCCATCTTTTGGTCGGCGGTCTTCTTGATTTCGGGGATGCTCGTGGTCATCGTCGTTGCCTCGTCAAACATGCACCAGGGTGCCTTCGTCCTGGCCCAGCACCACGCGCTTGAGGGCACCGGGCTTGACAATGCTGAAAATCCTGATCGGCAGCTTCTGGTCACGGCACAGCGCAAAGGCGGTGGCGTCCATCACCTGCAGGTTGCGCGCGATTGCCTCGTCGAACCCGATGCGCGAGTAACGCGTGGCCGTCGGGTCCTTGTTGGGGTCCGCACTGTAGACGCCGTCGACCTTGGTCGCCTTCAGCACGATCTCGGCACCGACCTCGGCGCCGCGCAGCGCGGCGGCGGTGTCTGTGGTGAAGAAGGGGTTGCCGGTGCCAGCGGCAAAGACCACGATCTTGCCTTCTTCGAGGTACTGCAAGGCCTTGGGCCGGACATAGGGCTCGACCACCTGGTCGATCGAAATCGCCGACATCACGCGTGCCGTCATGCCCTCTTGTCGCATGGTGTCGGCCAGCGCCAGCGCGTTCATCACGGTGGCCAGCATGCCCATGTAATCAGCGGTGGCGCGGTCCATCCCGACCGCACCACCCGCCACACCACGGAAGATGTTGCCGCCACCGATCACCACCGCCACTTCGCAGCCCAGTTGCGTCACATCCTGTATTTCGCGCACCATGCGCACGATGGTGGCGCGATTGATGCCGTAGGCGTCGTCGCCCATCAGGGCTTCGCCCGACAGCTTGAGCAGGATGCGCTTGTAAGCCGGCATTCGGCTGGGCTCCGGTCGAAAGTTGAAGATGAGAGTGTAGCGGCCGAGACTGCAGGCCTCGCCGCCTGCCAGGGCCCTACTGGGCCTTGGCAGCAGCGACTTGCGCCGCCACTTCAGCCGCAAAGTCGTCGACCTTTTTCTCGATCCCTTCGCCCACCACGTAGAGCGTGAACGACATGACCCGGGTCGATGCCGCTTTGAGCATTTGTTCGACGGTCTGCTTGTCGTTCCTGACAAAGGGCTGGTTCAGCAAGGAAACCTCCTTCAGGTACTTCTGCACCGAGCCTTCGATGCGCTTGGCCACGATATCGGCCGACTGCGCCTGCTTGCCGGCGGCCACCGCAGCCGCCGAGTCCTCGGCCGCCTTCTCGGCAGCGACGCGCCGTTCGCGGTCGATCAGATCGGCGGGCACGTCGGCCGACGACAGTGCGACCGGCTTCATGGCGGCGACGTGCATCGCCACGTCCTTGGCGGCAACGCCGTCACCGTCGAACTCGACCACCACGCCGATCCGCGTGCCGTGCAGGTAGTGGGCCAGCTTGGCACCCCCCGCCCAGCGCTTGAAACGACGGATCGACATGTTCTCGCCAATCTTGCCAATCAGGCCCTTGCGCACGTCTTCCACCGTCGGGCCGAAGCCGTCCTGCGACAGGTGCAGCGCCGACAAGGCGGCCACGTCGGTCGGGTTGGCGCTGGCGACCAGCTCGGCGCATGACTTGGCGAAGGCCAGGAAGGAGTCATTCTTGGTGACGAAATCGGTTTCGCAGTTGACCTCGACCAGCGCGCCGGCGGTGCCGGCCACGGACGCCGTGATCACGCCTTCGGCGGTGATGCGCGAGGCGGCCTTGCCGGCCTTGTTGCCGAGCTTGACGCGCAGGATCTCTTCGGCGCGGCCCATGTCACCGGCGGCCTCGGTGAGTGCCTTCTTGCACTCCATCATCGGGGCATCGGTCTTGGCGCGCAACTCGGCCACCAGGCTTGCAGTGATTGCGGGCATTGCAGTGTTCTCCAGTCAATGGCCGGCGCTGCCGCCGCAGCGGCAAGCCGACCTGGAATCAATCGGGTTACGCTCAGCGGACTTCGCCGCCCGTAGCGGCCCAGAGCCCGCCGCCGTTCAGGCCCCTTCGCGGACCTCGACGAACTCGTCGCTGCCGCCTGCAGGCTGCACCACTTCGTTGGTTGCGCTGGCCTTGCCTTCGAGCACGGCGTCAGCCACGGCGCGCGCATACAGCGCCACCGCCTTGGCCGAGTCGTCATTGCCCGGGATCACGTAGTCGATGCCGACCGGCGAGTGGTTGGTGTCGACGATGCCGATCACGGGGATGCCCAGCTTCTTGGCCTCGGCCACCGCGATCTTGTGATAGCCGACGTCGATGACGAACATCGCGTCCGGCAGCGCACTCATGTCCTGGATGCCGCCGATGTCCTTCTCGAGCTTGGCCAGTTCGCGGTCGAACAACAGGGCTTCCTTCTTGATCATCAGCTCGATGCCGGTGTCCTTGGTTGCCTGCATGTCCTTGAGCTTCTTCAAGGACCCCTTGACCGTCTTGAAGTTGGTCATCATGCCGCCGAGCCAGCGCTGATCGACGAAAGGCATGCCGCAACGCTGGGCTTCGAGGGCCACCACGTCACGCGCCTGGCGCTTGGTGCCGATCATCAGCACGGTGCCGCGGCGCGCCGCGAGCTGGCGGATGAACTTCATCGCCTCGTTGAAGAGCGGCTGCGTCTTCTCGAGGTTGATGATGTGGATCTTGTTGCGATGACCGTAGATGTAAGGCGCCATCTTGGGGTTCCAGAAGCGAGTCTGGTGGCCGAAATGGACACCCGCTTCCAGCATTTCACGCATGGAGACAGTCATGAGAACTCCGAAGGTTGGTTCTAGAATCCCGGCACCCATCGGCACCACGTTCGTTGTGGCGCCGACACCTTGTTCAGCCGGGTTCGCGATTTGCAAAGGCCGCTCCAGGGAAGCTCCCAGGGCACGACACCGATGCAGTGCTTGCTTTGTCGTTTACTTCAGTCGTCTACCTAAGTCGTCTACCTAAGTCGTTTACCAAAGTCGTCTACCTATGTCCTTTGCCTCGCAACCCGTTGCTTCGTGTGACCGGCCAAGTGCTGCAAGACTCCCCGTTGAAGCCTCTTGGCCACCCGCCCACACGTCGACGCCTGCCTCGAGAAAAAGCCGGTGAGTATAGCACGATCCGACCTGATCGACCTGCAAGCCGCCCGCGCCGCGATCACGAGCGGCCGCAGCACGGCGGTCGACCTGATGCTGCAAAGCCTGCAGGTTGCCGATGCACCCGTTTGCTCGCGCGCATTCATCCGCCGCTTCGATGGCGGCGCACGGGCAGCGGCAGCGTCCGTCGATGCGCAGCGCGTGCAAGGAACCCCTGTGCCGCCCTTGGCCGGCCTGGCGGTGTCGATCAAGGACTTGTTCGACGTGGCCGGGCTGCCCAGCACAGGCGGGTCGGCGTCGATGTTGGATGCAGCCCCGGCGACAAGCGACTGCACGGCCGTGGCGCGCCTGCGGGCAGCGGGTGCCGCACTGATTGGCCACACCAACCTGTCGGAGTTCGCCTATTCCGCAGTGGGCATCAACCCGCACCACGGCACGCCACTGAACGCCGGCACGCTGGCTCTGGATCCGACGCCGCGTGCGCCCGGCGGCTCCACCTCGGGCGGCGCCACCTCGGTGGCAGCGGGCGCGGCGTGGGCTGCGCTGGGCTCAGACACCGGCGGATCGATCCGCATTCCAGCTGCGCTGCAAGGCCTGGTCGGCTTCAAGAACACGCAGCGCCTGACGCCGCTGGATGGGTGCATTCCGCTGTCGAGCACGCTCGACACGAGCTGCGCGTTGACGCGCTCGGTGCGTGACGCGGTGCTGCTGCACGAAGTGCTGGCGGCGCGCCAGGTCGCCTTGCAGCGCCGACCCGCGCGGCTGATTCGCCTGGCGGTGCCGACCACGCTGATGCTCGACGAGCTCGAGCCCGCGGTGGCTTCGGCCTTCGAAGCCGCACTGCGGGCCTTGCGCGGCGCGGGTATGGTGGTCGACGAGATCGGCCTGCCGCCATTGCAACGCCTGGCCTCGCTCAATGCGCAGGGCGGCTTTTCGGCCGCCGAGAGCTGGGCCTGGCACCGCGCCCGGCTGGCCGATCGGGCCGACCGCTATGACCCGCGCGTGGCGATGCGCATCCGCCGGGGTCAGGCCATGGGTGCAGCCGACTACGTCGACCTGATCGACGCCCGGCGTGCGTGGATCGCCGACATGCGAGCGACCATCGCCGGCTATGACGCCCTGCTCTCGCCCACGGTGCCAATGGTGGCACCGCCGCTGGCGCCGCTGCTGGCCAGTGACGATGCGTTCTTCGCCACCAACGGCCGGCTGCTGCGCAACCCGGCGGTGGTGAACTTCCTCGACGGTTGCGCGCTGTCGCTGCCGTGCCACGCGCCGGGGCAGCTGCCGGTGGGACTCATGCTGTGGGCCGATGCGATGGCCGACGATCGTGTGCTCTCGGTTTCGCTGGCGGTCGAGTCCGCGCTCGCTTCGGCCCGGCTGATGCATCCCTGAGCTGCACGTTGCCGTGCTTGGCGCCGCCATCGGCGGCGTCACGATCGAGTGCGAACTGGGCGCCGACGGCCTCGCCGTGACACTGTTCGAGCACGACGCATGTGGCCGGAGGTGACTGGCCTGGGTGTCGAGCGTCTGCGCAGCCCGACGCAGCGCATACTTGCTCGAGTGAGCTTGCCCATGGTCGAGTTGCCCGTGTCTGCACTGTCCCGGTCGCCCAGGTCCGTGTTCGCCGCACGCCAGTCCTGGCCCTTGTTCGACGCCGAACGCTCGCGGCACATTGAGACGCGTGCGCTGGCCCACTGCCCGCCCCACGCACTGATGGCGCGCGCCGGGCTGGCGGTGGCGCGCCTGGCGGTGGCGGTGGCGCCGCACGCGCGCCTCATCGGCGTGCTGGCCGGCCCGGGCAACAACGGCGGCGATGGGTTGATCGCCGCGCTCCATCTGGCCAGGTTGGGCCGGCAGGTGTCGGTGCTGCACCTGGCCGACCCGCAGCGGCTGCCACTCGACGCCACCAATGCCGCACTGCAGGCACGCCAGGCGGGGCTCCATCTGAGCTCTGACATCGACTCGCTGGGTGACACCGACCTCTTGATCGACGCCCTGCTCGGCCTGGGTGCAACGCGCGCACCGGGCGGCGAGATCGCGCGAGCCATCGACTGGGCCAATGCGAGCCAGCGTCCGCTGCTGGCCATCGATCTGCCGTCCGGCCTGCACCCGGACAGCGGCTGCCGGCTGGGCACGGCCGCGATTCGTGCGCGCTGGACGCTGGGTCTGCTGACGCTCAAACCGGGCCTGTTCACGGCCGAAGGGCGCGACCACGCCGGCCAGGTCTGGATCGACCCCCTTGACCAGAGCTGGAATGACCCGCCCACGGCCTGGCTCGGCGCAGCGACATGGCCTCCTGCTCCAGGTTTCGCGCCGCGTCGGCATGCACAGCACAAGGGCAGCTTCGGTGACCTGGTCGTCGTGGGTGGCGCCGCCGGCATGCAGGGCGCGACCTGGCTGGCCGCGCGCGCGGCGCTGACCGCCGGCGCCGGTCGGGTCTACCTCAGCCCGCTCGACCCGACGCCGATGCCGCCGATACAGCCTGAACTGATGCAGCGCGGCCAGG